>NZ_CAWMDN010000170.1:0-852 GCF_963866575.1 Aeromonas sp. L_1B5_3 | reverse complement strand
AAGGCCACCTCACTGCAGGTGGCCTTTTGCTTTGCAAGGAGTCATCCCCATGTCTGCTTTCATGATTGACCGCAAGGATTACCTGGCGTTTGCCGTACAGTTACACCGCTTTTGCAATGCCCCCATACCACCGCACTACACCCTTGAGTTGCTGCGCGCCCTCTGGTGGAACTCACCAATGGATGTCACCAGTACCTGGACGTGGCGGGTAGGCCGGCTGGTACGGCTAATGATGCTCGCCAATCGGCGGGCTGTCTGGCATCGCTATCAGCTTGGACATCAGCAGGACCAGAAGGAACCAAGCCAGCGCCGCTCGACCAAGCTGGGACCGGTTAAACCTGCCCATCGTTACCACCAGGCACCACTCACCGATGCCGAACTGGTAGCCCTCTACAAATTCACCTGCTGCGCCCTGTACCAATCGAGTGAATGGACCGGGAGCCCAGAGCAGGCACCTCGGTTGGTAAAGGTAATACAGCAGTTGCAGCAGGCCATGGCGCAAGACGTGCTGACCCGCCTGTCACTGTGGGAGCAAGCCCCCTGGGGGGAGATGCGATGAATCTCTCCACCACCCTGACCATGACGAGTTCACAGCCGGACAGCACAGCCGTGCTAGCCCAACGTATCGCCGAGGACATGGCACACCTGCATCACCGTCTGCGTGATGGGGCCAGTGATGGACTGGGCATCAGCATCAGTTACCTGGTCGAAAAATTTGCGGTGTTGGCAGCGGCTTACCGTGCACCTGCAGAAATGGAGAAACATCCATGATTGAGTTCAATGACAGCTTTAGCCAGGCCGCCGTGGCAGAGGCCATGTGTGCCCATCCGGGACTTGCCAAGCTCATCAGTC
>NZ_CAWMDN010000169.1:0-913 GCF_963866575.1 Aeromonas sp. L_1B5_3 | reverse complement strand
AGTGAGGTGGCCTTGCTGGGGGGATCGGAATATCCGGATCATGGTGTTGGCGCGGATGATCCGGGTTTGGGGATGCTGGCGTTATTCGTGCGCCTGCTCTGCGTCTGGGTAAGCCGCATCAAACAGGATGGCGTAGAGCGCACAATCAATGCCGTTGACGGCATCGTGATGCAGGTAATAGGGCGGTGCGTCTCGGGAGCGCTCGAAGTAGTCGCCAAAGCAGCTGAGGCATTCGCGGATCTCGATGGTGGATCCCCGCAGCAAGGCCTCTTCAAGCTGCCTGGCATAACCCTCGTCATCACGCGCCTTGGTGACGGCTTTTTCCAGTAATGCCAGCGCCTCCTCGTTGCAGGCAGTAGCCAGACGATGGCGCAGCTTGCTCAGGGTTTCCTCAAGGGAATAGGGGTTAGGTAATCGCATCGCTCATTTCTCTTTTGGAACGGACTAATGGCGCAGCTGATGCAGCAGCGCATCAATAGCCTCGATACTATCGGCCTGGGTGAGCGGGGAGCCGTTAGGCAGGTGAGCCACGATGGCGGGCTCGGTCTGCATCTCGACGTTGTCTGCCAGCCAACAGCGCAACTCGATGAGGATATCGAGGGCGGTGAGGTGGGTTTTGCCTGGGGTCTGGTTCATAGCTGACCTCTTTCGGCCATCGAGACTAAGCCCTCAGCACCGACCACCAGATGGTCAAGCAATCGCACATCGACCAGCGCCAAGGCTTCTTTGAGGGCCTGGGTAAAGACCCTGTCAGATTGACTGGGTTCCGGGTCACCGCTGGGGTGATTGTGCACCGCGATGATGGCCCCACTGTTGAGCAGTATGGCCCGCTTGACCACTTCCCGTGGGTAGATACTGGCACTGTCGAGAGTGCCGCGAAATAGCTCCTCAAAGGCCAGTACACGATGTTGGG
>NZ_CAWMDN010000168.1:0-39169 GCF_963866575.1 Aeromonas sp. L_1B5_3 | reverse complement strand
GCTCGAAGAATCCCTGTCCACATACTTTCCGGAAATGGTGTTCACAGATTCCGGAATCACTGTTCAACTTCACCGGAATACGCACGTGATGAGCTCGTGAACCTGCTCGGCAGTGGCCAGACAACAAAGTCCTTTGAGCAAGGCAGTATCCTGATAGCGGCTCATAAGCAGGCTCCTTTGGCACAGACTTCAGATGCGAGCAGTATATGTAGCCTGTATACTCATGACGATACTGATCACATAAACATGTCGCATTTTGGAGCACGTATGACCCCCAATGAGCTCACCTGGGATCAGACCCTGCGCTTTCGCCTGCTGGAAATCGTGTTGCAGTGGGAAGGCCGCCTCACCACCAATCACCTCTGCACCGCATTCAACATCGGCCGTCAGCAGGCATCGCGAGATATCAACCTCTACCTCAACGACTATTCGCCAGAGGGGCTGGTGTATGACAAAAGGCTGAAGGGATACAAACCTACCGCTCAGTTCGCCCCCCGTTTTAGCGAGGGCAAGGTGGATGAGTACCTGATGCTGCTGCACCGGGAGAAACAACATCAACGCCAGCATGTAGCTGGGGTTTTGAGCCTACCTCTGATGGATCTGCGTTACGGCCATATCGAGATCCTGGATGTGCCCCATCGCCATATCGAGCCCGTCATCGTGCGCGGTCTGGTGCAGGCCGCCCGCAGCCAGCTGCGGGTGGATGTGGACTATGTGTCGCTGAGTTCAGAAGAGAGAAGTGGCCGCAATATCGTGCCGCACACCCTGGTCTATGACGGCATTCGCTGGCATGTACGCGCCTACTGCGAGAAGAAGGGAGAATATCTGGACTTCGTGATGAGCCGTTTTCGGGGGACTCCCGAACTGCTCAATGCGTCGGAACATGGCCGCAAGCAAGATCGGGAATGGAATACTCAGGTCACTGCAGTAGTTGTGCCCAACCCCGAGCTCAGCACCACTCAGCAAGCCATCATCGCCAGCGATTACGCAATGGTGGAGGGGAAGCTGTTGATCACCCAGCGCATTCCCTTACTGCACTATGCCCTAGAGCGATTACAGGTGAGCTATGACGGTGAACATCGTGATCTGTCCCTGCAACACCCCCTGGTGTTGGCCAACCGGACCGAGTTAATTGAACAGGGATGTCGCTTCAAGCTAAAGCGCACCGATATGCTGTCATGAACTGGCTGAAATAATGAAGGGGCCGATGCCCCTCCACTTATTTCCCCGCCTGATACAGCACACCGCTCGCCGTGATGGTGACGGCCGGTAGCTTTTGGCGAACCAACTCCCAGAGGCTGCTCTTACGCTTATGCTGCTGATACAGCTGATTTAAGTAATCCTGTGGCGAAGAGAATGCACTCAGCCCATCCCCCTCCTTCAGGGTCGCTTGATAATCCAGGCTCTTTTTCAGATCCGACACAGCCCCCGTATAGTAGGTGCTCTTGCCCTGATTCACGACATAGGTCACCAATAGGCGACGCAGACGCACAGCCACCGCCGTAAACCCCTGTTGATAGAGGCGGCTCGACCAGGTGCGCACCGTGGAGCCGGTCAGGATGGCGAGCACTTCCAACAAGGCGGTATCTGGGGTACTTGCGAGCCGCTGTGCCAGTTGCGGCCACGCTTCTATCTCGTCCAACAACAGCAAGACCCCGTAGAGACCCCACTGTTCAGCAATCGCTACAAAGCGGGCCAATGCCACCTCTCTCGGCTCATCCCCACTTTGACAATAGCTTATAAAAAATTCGCTACTCCGAGTCGCGGCAAAGGCACTCAATGCCAAGGCGTGGGCATCGTTGCGACGTCCCTCTTCCTGATAGGCCTGGATCAGCACCTGATGCCAGCCCGTCAATTGACGATGGCGCTGCAGCTGTTCCGGGTCCATTGCCTGCAACACGGTAATGGCCTGCTCGGCCCGCAACTCATCAATCAACAAACGTGCATAGTCGATCTGCTGACGGGGATGGGTAAATCCCCCTTGTTGCTGTACCTGATCAAAAAACGCGATATCGCTCAAGCTAAGACTCAAGCCCAGCGCTTCAGGCAACTGGCCTGCAGCCGCATAGTCATCCCGCAAGGCCCGCACCAGCGGGGTGCCCAGCACCTCGCGGTAATCAAGCAGGTAGGTGATGCTGATGGCGGGGTCGATACTGGTCCATCCCTCACGCAACCGATGCGCCAGCATTTCAGACGATACGGACTCACGTTGAGCACCGATAGCCATTAGCCACTGCTCGACCAGCGCTAGATGGTAATCCTCCCAGCTCCCGCTGGAGGTATCCATCTTTTCATACAGCTCACTGGCTTGCCCCAACAACGCGAGTGCAAAGGTTTCTCCTTCCCTGGGTGACGCTGTAATCCCCTTGCCCAGCAGCGGAATAAACTGCGTGCACAAGGTAGCGAAGAAGGCATCGACTTCTTGGTAATCCCAGGAAGGAAGACGACGGGTGAGTTTTTTGTACTCTTTTTTGGCCAGCTCCAGCAACGCCTCTTCAGCGGTGAGGTACTGGTTAATCAGGTGTTTCTTGGCGAGGGGGACGTGCTGTGCCAGCTCAAGCACGATAGCCAACAGTTCGGCTTGGCTCTTGCTCTCGAGTTTACTCAATTGGGCCTTTGTGAATATGCGAGCCATCAGTAGTGTTGTCTGTCATCAGATCCATGGATGTGGGCATTGTGCCGAAGCCCAGCACGGATGGCTATCCACGGCTGCTTCAGCATCCCGACCACACTGCAATAATCGCAATTGAGTTATCCATTATCCCCTTCTCACCCCTCCAGGGGCTTACATGGCTGTGTAGCTCACCTTTCGTAGAACCATCATTGCGTAACTGTTTCTCCTCCCACTGGCAGCACTTCCCAATGTCCCCCCTTACGCGGCCCGACAAAACGCAACCGCCCGTCCTTGACCAAGGCAGAAGTTGCCCGCTCAACGGTGCTGGTTGATTTGCCTATCCGCTCAGCCACTTGTTTGAGGGTCAAGGTTGGCTCAACAGCTAAAACACCCAAGATCAAGTCCGGCGTTTTTACCCGCATTTCTACCTTCGTTTTTGCCTGATTTTCTACCCGCGTTTTTTCCAACTGAGTGGCTTGCGATGCAGGTTGAACAGCAATCGCTTGAGCTAAAGCATCCCTTAATGCCTCAAGCAGAAACAGGATGAAGTCGGTGCAGTCACTCAGTCTGTCGGCTTGGCTTAGCTGTTGGTAATAGTGTTCCTGTCGCTCCTTGATGACTGTTTCGACCGGCAAGAAGGCCAGAACAGGCTGCCAGCGACTCAGGATCACCGTCTGCCATAAGCGTCCCATACGCCCGTTCCCATCAGAGAAGGGATGTATGAACTCCAATTCGTAGTGGAACGCACAAGAAGCGATCAAGGGATGGGCTTCAGTATCTGCCAACCATTGCAACAGTTGTCCTATCAGACGTGGCACTTGATTGGCTGGCGGTGCCATATGTACCAATTGCTCACCACGATAAATACCGACTCCACCACTGCGCCATGCCCCGGCATCATCACAGAGTCCGAGCATCAGTCGCCCGTGGGCACTGAGCAAATCTTCCGCAGACGCAGGATCCCAATCAGGCATTACCTCATAGGCAGCAAACGCATTACGGACCTCTTGGATTTCCCGTGGAAGCCCAAGTACCGTCTTCCCCTCAATCACTGCCGTCACCTGCTCAACACTCAGAGTATTGTGCTCAATAGCTAGCGAGGCTTGGATGGTGCGGATCCGGTTCTCTCGACGCAGCATCGGCACCTGGGAGCTCTGAGCAAACCGCCACTGCCCCACCAACTCGGCGATCTCCGCCACCCGGCTCAACATGGCGTGGGTCAGGGTGAAGGGTGGGGAATAGGCTGCCATGGGTTACTCCAACTGATGCGATAACAAATGAGGGTTAGCTTAACAGATCCGGGAGCAGAAACTCCCGGATCAGATGCCATCTAAAACTGCAGTAAAAATCTTTTTATCAACACCAATAAGCCTTCAAAGGTTACTCCCCCCGAAACACTGATATCCCTCTCCACGGCGCTTCGATTCCTTTTTGGCAAGGTAGGCCGCATGGAGCAGCACTTTTTTTATAGCCACAGGATCATCTGAGAACACTTCGTGCTGTCCCTCCTCAGAAAGTTGAACCAACCCTCGCCTCCTGCAAAAATCAATTGATAAATCCGTTTCAAAGACGGCTCGATGCCAAGCCACTCGAAGCTTGTTTGCCAGATTCATATTCTCAGACTTAAATCTTCCCAGAGAGCAATAGGCATCCCCATTTAAGAAAAACATCAAGTGATAGTGAGGAACGACAGCCTCTGCTGTTTGCTCCCTCGCCCAAACATATCTGATTGCTGTTTTGCGAACCCTTTTCCCATTTGTAGCTTGGGACAGCTGATCCAGCACAAACAGTTTATCAAGTTCCGCAAAGAATGCTTTCAGCACAGCGCCATGATAACGTGAACTACCTTCTGATAGCATCCTAGTAAACAAATTATCAGGGAAGCGAAGGTCAACTCTAAAGGCAAAGACCCTAGAGTATTGAGTAAAAGCATCATTCATCACAGCAACAATTTTACTGAGGTTATCCTTATCGAAAGTATATCCATTTTTCTGATAGTGGCGTTCAGCCGCAACTCGATATTCATTAAGAGTGTCGAACATATTAAACTCCATAAATAAAAGCATGGCCACATGCTTCGAATGTATGCCTGCATTAAAATTAAGGTAGCGGTTTGCAAGTGTGCATTAGCATATCTGCATTGAAGATTTGAAACAGTACTATCAGCTTAGCGATATGATGGGTTATGGATTTCGGTATGCTGATGGTTATGACATCCACATGTTTGTACTGTCGTTCTGCATACTTGAGTATGCAGTGTTATTCGATGTTTACTTGCACTCCTTATTTACACTCTTTATTTATATATTACTATTGCCGACATCAAAGCATTGAATGTCAAACCAGCTAAATAACTCCAATCCCTGATAGGACCAGACTTCTAGCCTGAGCAACGAGATAATTTATTTCAATTACTCGTCAGAAATTAGCCCTAACGAAGATTTATTTTCCCTTCAATCCATGACTCTATTTCAGAACTAACCCAAGCAACAGATCTTGGGCCGACCTTAACTGATGCTGGAAATTTACCGTCATTCATCTGACGGTAAATAGATGCCTTAGATAGCGATGTCATTGCCATGACATCTTTCAATTTAATTAGTTTCATGATGAGCTCCTTTGTCGTACATAGGAGAATGCCCACATGTAAAAAACATGCCTCATCAGAGCACCAGCAAAAACAACTACAGGACACACCGCACTATAATTCCTGCAACATACATAAAAGCATTACTTGTACAGCATATGACATTTATGGTCATACATAAGAGTAACGCTTCATTATTCAAAATGGATATCTAGATAACAGCTCAACCCCTTCATTACTGTTACAAGACCAAGCGGATGAGTGATGCAATCTTGTTCCAGGTAGACACAATGACTGCAGCACAAAGCCATAAGCACTTTACGTAGTATTGAGCCTTAAACAACATAAATTCAGCATAGATAGAACATCTAACTTAAGTGATCTGATTCAAAAATATGACACAATTAAATTGAAAATCACGCAATAAAAAGTCATAAAATAACGACAAAATGACAACAATAGCTCATTGAATTACTAAGTAATAACAGGGTGGGATATTAAGATGGCTCAAATAATAAATTCAATTGGCCTTACAAATAGACAAATAAACTATCTGTCAAAAGTGATACCTAATGTAGACTTCAACCATATTTATGATGAAAATACCTTTTTAAATGCAATTCAAAAAAACGCCAGCGCTATATTAAACCGTTCTGCATATAAGATTTTTAGTTTCGAACAAGATATTAACAAGGTTAAATTGATTGATTACATCAATTTTGAATGCATGGAAATAAACAACTTTGACTGGATTGATACAGAAAATGAAAGGCTATGCGATTATATTTGGTCTTATATTAGAGTTTTAAAATCATCAACACCACACAACAATATCTATATAGATAAGGCAGATATTTTTAATACAGGAAAAGGTCAAAATTCAACTGATGGCTATCTTTTTGAGATAATGAAAATCCCACTCCTGCCAAAAGATAGTAAAGCAAAGAAAGCATCTATTATTTGTTTTTTTGATTTGTTGGATCATGAACCAAAAATAAAAAGCGCCATTCTTAATACTTTAAAAGAAAAGTGGATATTCGTAAGTAAGATACGTGATGTTGTCCAATGGGCAGACTCAAATAATAAAGAGTGGGCTTGGAACTACCTTTACAAAGGTAGCAATCCGATATGGTTTGTCGAAAATGGGCATCCAAAAAATCACATAAATGGAATAATAACAACCTTCGACTTACTAAACGACTCTGAAGATAGAAGAGAGTTATTGCTAGCAAAAATGAAATCAGCTTGGTCACAAAAGGCATATCGTGATAAAAACAATGGCAAAAAGGCGGTAAGCATTGTTCTATCTGAAGATATTATTAAAAAACTAGACTTTGTATGTGAAAACACAGATAGAAGAAAAAATGAGGTAGTCACAAGACTGATTCGAGAAGAATACGAAAAAATAAAGAAAGGCGGACACTAGTCCGCCTTTTTATTTCACTTTTTTGATGAATTCAATAACATTTCCATGATTATTATTTTTTTGCGGCTCATTTGCTATCTCAAGTTCAACCAATTCGCCCCAGCGTTGCCATAGCATTTTTTTCTTATCATCATGTCGCGAACGATGATAGGTTCTAACCAACTTATTGAGTGGGAGATGATTCAAACATAATTCGATCACTCTCTCTTCTGCATCTAATCTCTCAGCCCAATTGGTTGCAGCACTACGTCGTAAGTCATGTACGGTAAATGGCTCCATATCAGATAGTGAACGAGAAATGAAACGCCTTAAAGCTCTAGTTATCGAGTCAACTAAAATTGGCTCAATAACATCACTTTTAGGTCTGTCTGATTCAAAAACAAAGTCACCGTTTACATATAGTGCCTGTTCATCAATCAACGCTTTAGCCTGTCGAGATAAGAATACCGAATGTGGCTTCCCATTCTTAGTATCAGGGATTGTCCAAATATCATCTCTAATATGTGAAAAACGCATATTAGCGACTTCGCCTCTACGACATCCGGTCAGTATCAATAGCTTGATCGCATTCGCTGCTGGCAGAGAAATAGTGGCATGGCGAGAAACGCCACGCCCTCCAGCCGCCAAGCTACCACCACTTCCAAGATCCTCATCAATCGCCTTCCATAGCCTGCGCAATTCGGGGACTGTCAGCCAACGCTCTCTTGGCGAACCGGCACTGGCACCAAAATCCTTGGGTCGCAACAGTCTCGCAGGGTTGGCCTCGATCAGGCAGTGAACCACCGCATAATCCAACATCTGGTTCAGCGTTCCCAACCCCTTACGGGTTTCGTCTTTTGTTGCACGCCGAGTGATCTCTAACGCTTGCGCCAAATGGGCGCGTGTAAGATCGATTAGACGAATATTACCCAAGCTCTTCTTAAGGTGACGATTCCAACGCTCCTGATGGCACTGGAGAGTCTTTGGCTTGACGGCCTGAGCAACATGCTGCGCTTCGAGCCATCGCCCAAGTAGCTCATCCATCGTCAGGGCCGTTTCATTTTTAGCCTTTTCACTAGCAACATGCTTGCGTGGATCAATCCCTTTCTTTACCAGGGCAGCCAGCTCTGCATGCTCAAGCCTGGCTCGTGCCAACGACAACGCAGGGTAATTACCCAGAACAACTGTCGCCTGAGTACCAGCAATCCGATAACGATAGACAAACCGCTTGCTCTTCCCAGCCCTAACTTCAATGGCTAATCCACCGCCATGGGGAGATTTCACCGCATAGCGGGTAATCGAAGCCTCCCCTTGCAAAATCAATGAGGGGATCTCTCGATCCTGCGTTACCGGTTTTCTTGCCATAGCATTCTCTCCCCCCTGTTTGGGGTACCACTTGGGGTACCACAGCAAACATGATATAGGGTGAGACTTCATGAAACTAGCTGAAACCCACAAAAAGAAAAATAAACATTAAAAACAATCAGTTACCATCAGAAACTCAACTTTATAAAACCTTCTGAAACACTACCTACCTTGGCTCCTAAGGGACAGGCCACTGGTTCGACTCCAGTCGGGAGCGCCATACAAAACAAGGGGTTGGCATCATCACGATGCCAACCCCTTGGTCGTTTTTGACGGTGGTCAATCCCGTCTCCTCTCATCTGTGACACCCTCTGCATTCTTGGCTTGCACTCTCTCTGATAGACTGATTCCCTTTGGCTGGGACCTGCGCCCAAGCCAGCAGCTTCATCTTGCAAAGGAGTGTTGGATGTCCGGTTGTTCATGGTGGGATAGATCCACCGGTTTTGCCTTGCTGACCATTGTGCTGTGGGCCTCGCTGGCCGCACTGACGTCGCGCATTACCAGTGTTTCGCCACTCGTTCTGGTGGGACTGGTGCTGTTTTTCTGCGGGGCCGGGGCATTACCGTTCTGGCGCCAGTGGCGGGCCAGCCCGCTCACCTGGCTGATTACCATCACAGCCCTGCTCTTTTATCATCTGCTGCTTTTTATGAGCTTTCGCCACGCCCCGGTGCTTGAGGCCAACCTCATCAACTACCTCTGGCCGCTCTGCATCATCCTCTTCACCCCGCTGTTGCTGCCAAATCATCCCCTCCACCTTCGCCACATTCTGGCGGGGATCTGCGGGCTGGCTGGCTCCATGCTGGTGATGGTCGATGGCGAGCCGCAACTGCAGCAAGCCTATCTGCCCGGCTATCTGCTGGCGCTGGGTGCCGCCATCATCTGGGGCGCCTACTCGGTACTGTCGCGCCGTCTGCCACCGGCGCCTGCCGTGGTCACTGCAGCAGCCTGTCTGCCCGCCGGCGTGCTGGCGCTTTTGCTCGCCCGTCTGCTGGAGGGGCCTCTGCCACTGGCACAGATCTCCACCAGCGACTGGAGCCTCATCATCGGGCTGGCCCTTGGCCCCATGGGAGCAGCCTTTGTTACCTGGTATCTGGCGCTGCGAGACGGCGATCCACGCCGGATCGGTGCCCTTGCCTACCTGACCCCGCTGCTGAGTACCTTGCTGCTGGTGACATTGAACGGAGAGGAGCTGACCTCTCGCCATCTGCTGGCCGGAGCCCTGATCATGGGCGGTGCCCTGCTTGGCATGCAGAGCAAAAAAGCCCCTCCAGCCATCGCCGCCGCAAGCTAACCCCTGCTGCACTGGCAAAAATCGATGCGGTAAAGATGGTGTCATAAAAACGCCATCACTCCCCGTTAGGCTCAGGCCATGCCCCATGGATGGCCTACAGCTGACAGGAACCACATCGTGAAAATTGCCCACTACGTCACTCTCTCCTCCCTCGTTCTACTGCTGGTCGCGGGAGGCGAGGCGCTGGCGCTCTACCGGGGGTGGCAACAGCTGGCGCAAACTGAGCAGACTCAGCGACAGCATGAAGCGTTGCAGCAACAGGTCACGGTCGCGTTGCAAAACAGCTTGCGTGACTACCTCGCTGCAGGTGATCCCCAACAACTAGCCGCAGCAGAGAAGATCCGCACACGGGTTCTGGTTGCGCTGAATAATCAGCCACAAGAGATAGCCGCCCCTCTGCAGCATCAGCTGGAGGATATGGGCAAGCGCATAGAGCACGACTATCAGGCGGCGGGCAAGCTCTCCGGCAACAGCCAGTTGCTGTTGCAAAATGCCGAGAACGAGATCGCCAGTCAGGCGCTGGCTCTGCTGCGCTACGGAGAACAGGGTGAAAGCGGTGAACAGGCAAATGCTGCCCGGCAATACCGCTTGGCCGCCTCGGAGATTCTCGCCAGCCTGTCGCAGCTCGGCCACCAGCGTCAAGGCTACATGGAGCAGGGAAGCAGCAAACTGCTGGAAGGGCTCACTCTCGAGCTGGAAGGGATGGCGAAGCAAGCGAACCAGTTGCAAGCGCTGCCACTGCTCGGCATCTATGAACAACCAGCGGCGGACGAATTCACTTTGGGAGAGCCTGAGCGCAAGGAGATAGGTGATCAGCCGCGCAGCGAGGTGCAATCACTCATCAAGCGCTATCCACAGGAGCTCGCCAACAGCCGCATGGCGCTGCAGCAACAGCAGGCTGCCCGCCATGCCGTGCAGCAGGATATTACCCGGATGGTGCAGCTCACCCGCGAGATGGGCGACACGATTGCCAGCGAACGGCAAGCCGTGAACCAGAGACTGGCCACCATACTCGGCACGCTGGCGCTGATCCTGGTGGCGGTGGCCCTCCTTTTCGCGCTGGTGCAGCGCCGCTGGCTGCTTGCCCCCTTGTTGCGCTTGCGTCACGCCTTTTTGCAACTGGATAACACCGGACAGGCGGAGCCCTTGCCTGCTGCTGGTGAGCGCAACGAACTGGGAGACATAGTTACCAGCTACAACCGTCTGATTGGCCGCCTGCAACAGGATCAGCAGCAGAAAGCGGGGCAACTCTCGGCGGTCTCCACCAGCCTGCAGGGGATGGTGAGCCAGGTGGAGGAGATCCACCAGAGCACCCGCACCACCGAACAGGTCGTCGATGAAAGCGGCCAGATGATGGGAGAACTCAATCAGCTAGCTGGCGAGGTGCATCAGGTAGCTGCCGAGATAGCCCGCCATGCCAGCCACAACGAACAGGCCATGAGCCAGAGTGAAGGGCTGGTTGGCAGCATGCTGCATGCGACCACCCAGACCGGGCTTGCCATCGACGAGAGCGGTGAAGCGCTGCAGGCACTCAAACGCTCGGTCAGCGACGTGACTGCCATCGTCGACGTGATTGGCCACATCGCCCAGCAGACCAACCTGCTGGCCCTCAATGCCGCCATCGAAGCCGCCCGTGCCGGCGAGCAGGGGCGCGGTTTTGCCGTGGTAGCCGATGAGGTGCGCCATCTCTCTGCCAACACCCAGCGCTCGCTCAACCAGATCACAGAGATCCTCGGGCGACTGACCCAGTCAGGCGACCAGCTTGGAACCGTGCTCGACCGCATCACCAGCGAGGCAAACAGCCAGCGCGAGCAGGCCGAGCGACTGCGGGAAACAACCCGGGCGGTGCGGGAGATCGCCCGCAATACTGCGGTGATCGCCCTGCAGGGTGCCGACAATGCCAAAAGTCAGGAACACAAACTGGCCAGCTTTGCCGACCTGATCGCCCGCATTCATCAGCATGCCAGTCAGGTCAACCAGCTCTCGGTGCAGGTCTCCTCCCACATTCACCATCAGGCCCGCCAAATCCCGCTGATCCTGGGCCAGCCAAATTGAATATTGCGCGCTAACAGCCCCGATCCCTCTCTCGCCTGTCAGAGGGAGAGTTTTTTTGTTGCGCAAAATTATCTGTTACCTGCAGGTTAATATCGACCACAGACAGGCCGTCGTCCTGCTCGCCCCCCACCTCCTTCTGCAACCCATTGAAAACGCTCTCATGGCCGCATGACGTGGAATGAGAGCCCTTCGCCTTCACGCAATGAATATTTGCACTCTGTCATACTTTTGAAACTTGGCGGGAACTTTTCATTGATATTTCGCACCGCGAACGTACTCTTGTGATTGTCCGATAGCCAAGAATCGGAACATAAAAAACAAAGAGTGATGAACAGAACTGCACTGCCACAGATGTGCCAAGACATCGGGGTTGCAGAGATCAAACTGAACGATTTTTTGCCCTGCGGGGTTTTGATTGCAATGCCAATACCGAGCGGTGGGCCAGATGCCGACTGCCGGAACAAAAAAAGCTAAGTCCATAAAATCAGGAGCAATACAAAATGGAAAAAGTGATCTTCAAGCGCGCCGCGTTGAGTGCCGCTGTGGTAGCCGCTCTGGTAGCACCCGGTATGGCATTGGCAGCTCAGGACATGATGAGCCCAACCTACGGCAAATCCTACGAAAACTTCGTCAATGACGCCAAACTGACCGGCGGCCTCTTCTACTTCCAGCGTGACCGTCAGCGTATCGATGGTGACCCGACCGCCAAGGTCAAGGAAGGCAAATACCAGTCCAACCTGAGCCACGCCACTACCCAAGCAGCTCTGAACTTCAACTCCGGTTATGCGTGGGACACCGTTGGTCTGGATCTGGGTGGCTTTGGCGCCTATGACCTGGCTGTGACCGAGAATCATCCGGTCAACCAGGAGAACGAATTCTCCTTTGCTGGCAACACCTGGGGCAACAACTACAAAGATGGTTCCCCTGAGGGTGGTTTCAGCCTCTCCAACGCAGCGCTGAAGCTGAAATTCCTGGATGGCGGCATCACTGCCAAGGGCGGTTATACCCAGCTTTACGTACCGGGCGTCATCGGTGTGAACTGGTCCTATCAGCCGGGTACCTATCGTGGTGGCCAGGTTGAAGGCAACTTTGGTGGTCTCTACCTGACCTACGCCATCGCCGACGAGTACAAGGCCCCCTGGTACAAAGAGACTCAGGTATTCTCCCGCGCCAAGGCCTGGATGGACCCGTTTGCTGACGAGAACGTCATCGACTACATCCACGGTATTGCTGCTCGCTACACCTTTGAGAATGGCACTGCCGTTACCGGCTCTTTCGGTCAATCCGAAGGCTATATGGATAGCTACCACTTCAAACTGGCTCACAAGTTTGACGTAATCGGCGGCCTCTCCACCAGCTACCAGTTCTACGGCTCTGAAACCGACACCTATACCAAGGGCGGTTCCCAGATCCAGACTTACGATGGCCTGGCATGGCAGCAAGCGCTGACCGCAGCTTGGAACTATGCCCAGTACGGCTTCCGTCTGGAAGGTCTGTGGACCAAGGCTGAAGGTGCAGAAGGCAACTACCTGCCCCGTCTGACCCGCGGCTACGCCAACTCCCAGGGTGCTAACGAAATTTGGTGGGATTCCCGCTCTGACTGGAACGCCAACAACGAGAAAGCCGTTTACTTCGGCGTAACTCGCTCTCTGGATGATCTGGTGGGTGCACCTGGCTGGTCTATCGGTGTATCCGGTGCCTACGGTTGGGATATTGAAGATGGCTTTGGCAAGAAAGCCGCCAACGGTGAAGATACCGAATGGGCTGCCAACTTCGATGTCAGCTACACAGTGCAAGATGGCAAGCTGAAAGGCACTCTGTTCAAGCTGCACTATACCGACTACAACAACGACATCAGCCAGGGCGGCGGTTGGACTTACTACCCCAACATCTTCGCCTCCGAGCACGACGTCAAGTTCCACGTCATCATGCCGCTTACCTTCATGTAATCAGGCAATACGATGTCAGCAAACCGGGCCACTTGGCCCGGTTTTCTTTTCCCCGATCAGCAGGTTAACATGCTGACAGACTCCCACTTTCCATCCGTCTCCCCTCTCACAAGGATCTCCCTATGCCCCGATTTGTTCTTGTCACCGGATGTTCCAGCGGGATTGGTCTGGCTGCCGCCCAAGCGCTGGGTCAGCACGGCTTTACCGTGATCGCTTCGGCACGCAAGGCAGAGGATGTGGAGCGCTTGCAGCAGCAGGGGTTGCTGGCAGTACAGCTGGATCTGGCGGATCCCGCCTCCATCGAACTCGGAGCCAGTGCGGCGCTCCATCTTGCTGGTGGTCGCCTCTATGGCCTGTTCAACAACGGCGCTTATGGCCAGCCGGGGGCACTGGAAGATCTTCCTACAGAGGCGCTGCGCGAGCAGTTCAATACCAACCTGTTTGGCTGGCATCACCTCATTCGTCAGGTGCTGCCCGCCATGCTGGAGGCCAGAGAGGGGCGGATCGTCCAGAACAGCTCGGTGCTGGGACTGGTCGCCATGAAGTATCGCGGCGCCTACAACGCCAGCAAGTTTGCGCTGGAGGGTTACTCGGATACCCTGCGTCTCGAGCTGGCCGGCAGCGGCGTCCATATCAGCCTGATTGAACCCGGCCCCATCGATACCCGCTTTCGTGCCAACGCCCGTGCCGCCTTTCTGCGCCATATCGACCCGACCAGGAGCCGCCATCAGGCGGCCTACCAGCAGACCCTCAACCGGCTGGAGCGAGAGGGCGGCGCCCGTGGCTTTACCCTGCCTAGCGAAGCCTGTCTGCCGCCGCTAATCCATGCACTGACCAGCGCTCGCCCCAAGGCGCGCTATCCGGTCACCACCCCAACCAGAATTTTTGCCCTGCTAAGACGGATCCTGCCCACTCGCTGGCTCGACAAGCTCTTGGCAAAGTCAGCCTGATCCCTTGCGCTGGCGACGACCTGAGTCGCCTCGCTCAATAGTGCTCGCCATTGCTGTAGTAGGCGCTTTTATCGATGGGGAAAACCTGCACCACCACATAGGTCTGTTCCCCCAGCGCCGCCTTCAGATGGCGGGTGATAAGGTCAGCCGCCGCATCCTGAATCTCCTGCGGCCTGGCAAACCAGTGCAGCTCGACAAACGGAAAACCGGACTCCAGCTCACCGTCACGAACCCGGTGGCTCTCGACCCGCTCCATGGTGACGAATTCCGGCTTG
This sequence comes from Aeromonas sp. L_1B5_3, assembly GCF_963866575.1. Taxonomy (NCBI): domain Bacteria; kingdom Pseudomonadati; phylum Pseudomonadota; class Gammaproteobacteria; order Aeromonadales; family Aeromonadaceae; genus Aeromonas; species Aeromonas sp. L_1B5_3. The sequence goes on along the minus strand of NZ_CAWMDN010000168.1, from coordinate 24,678 downwards.
CCACCGGTCAGGGCACAGAGATCCGCAAGCAGCGGCGCGCTGATCTCCTTGAGAGTATCGAGTGAAACGGCGCGAAAACGAAGATGGGGCATGGCAAACCTCTTGGCTATCAGAAATGAGCACTTATCATAGAGTCTCCTGCGATGAAAAGAAGTCACCAGCCCGGATAAGGATCACCATGAAATTCCAGCGCTCCCTGTTTGCCTTTCTGCTCTGCCTGCTGCTGCCGCTCAGCGCCTTTGCCGATCCCGCCTTCTACAAAATCAGCAAGGGCAACCAGCAACACTGGCTGCTGGGCTCCATTCATGCGGGCAAGCCCTCCCTCTATCCGCTACCGGATCCGGTCGAACGGGCCTGGCTGCAGAGCCGCGCACTGGTGATGGAGGTCGACATGAACAGCATCACGCAGGAACAGTGGCAAGAGATGGGCTCTCTCACCCGCCTGGTAGATGGCAAGGCACTCAAGGAGCATCTGCCTGCCGAGCTCTACCAGCGCACCCTGATGGCTGGCGCGCGTCTTGGCCTCAATGAAGCTGCGCTCGCCCCGCTGCGCCCCTGGTTTGTTGCCATCACCCTGACTCAGGCCGCCATGGCCCGCTCCGACTTCAAAAGCGAGCTCGGGATCGATCAACACTTTGCCGCACTGGCCGCCAAAGAGGGCAAACCCGTGGTGGGCTTCGAGACTCTGCTGGAGCAGCTCGGCTATCTTGCCAGCGTGGGTGACAATCAGACCCTGATGCTCTCCAGCACCCTCGACGAACTGCCAATGCTCGACACCGGCTTCGCCGCCGTGATGAAGGCGTGGCAACAAGGGGACGAGGCAACCCTGATCAATCTGCTCAAGGAGGAGATGGCACCGCCCGCCCTGCAGAGCTGGATGGAGCAAACCCTCCTGGCCGAACGCAACCACAACTGGCTGGCCAAGTGGCAGACCCTGCCCAACGAGAGCTTTATTGTGATCGGCGCGCTGCATCTTTATGGCGAGCAGGGACTGCTGGCGCTGCTGGAGCAGCAGGGGTGGCACGTCACTCTGCTGACCACGCCCACCGTGCTGCAAAGCACCAAATAAGGATTCGAGTGAGATTTATCACAGTTTGCGGTTGGTCATAAAACAATCTCATTGGGAGTTGATCGGGATCATCTCCCTGCAGATAAAGGGGTATTTATGATGCCTGTCATCCACCGGGTGACAGGAGCAATGAAATGGACTTTTGGCTGGATCTGATGTTTGGCAACAGCGTGGGCTTGATGTCGATGATGGTGATTATCGGCACCTTCATCCTGATCAGCTCTTACGCGGCCTACTTCATCTACAAGGTGATGCACTCGCAACCACCCAAAGCAGAGAAGTAACCCCACAGGCGGCAGCAACTGGCCGCCTGTTTCGTCTCCGCCCCCCGGTTCATCCCTCCCTGCGCGATTGAACCGGACGATCGTTTTGCGGATCGGCTCGCACCGCTATAATGGCCCCCACTTTGTTTCATATGGGGAGCCTGCCGTGTCACATAGCGACGAACTCTCGCTTTTTCTGAATGAAGTGGCCGATGTCAGGCCCATTCGCAGCGACAATATCCATCCCCAGGGGGTGAAATCCACCCCGACAGAAGCCCAGCTGGCCCGCCGTCAGGCCGCCACAGCCGAGCAGCTGGCGCTCGATCACCTCACCATGGAGGCAATCGAGATGCTCGATCCGCACGAGATCACCGGCTTCAAGCGCGATGGCGTACAAGAAGGGGTCTACAAGAAGCTGCGGCTCGGCAAGTACGAGCTGCAGGCAAGCCTGGACTTGCACCAGAAGACGCTCAATGAAGCGCGTCAGACGCTGGTGCAGTTCATCACCGATTGCGAGCAGCGCGATATCCGCTGCCTGCTGATCCTGCACGGCAAGGGGGAGCGCAGCACGCCGCGCGCCCTGCTGAAAAGCTATGTCAGCGCCTGGCTGCCGCAGTTGCCGGCGGTGATGGCCATCCACAGCGCCGAGCGCCGCCACGGCGGCAGCGGCGCCCTCTATGTGCTGCTGCGCAAGAGCGAGCGCAAGAAAGCGGAAAACCGCGAACGCCACCAGAAGCGCCTCGGCTGATCCCGGGCGCCCGTCAGGGACGATCACAAGGACAACACCATGTCATACCAGAAACTTGAACAGCACCAGCAACAGCTGCACCGCCTCAACCACCTCTCCGCCATCTGTGGCTGGGATCGCGCCGCCATGATGCCGGAAGGGGGCAATGAGGCGCGTGCCGAAGCGTTGGCCGAGCTCGGCCTCATCATCCACCACAAGCGCACCGCCCCCGAACTTGGCGACTGGATTGCCAAGGCAGAGAGCGAGCAGCTGGATGAAGTGCAGCACGCCAACCTGCGCGAAATCAAGCGCCAGTGGCAGGATGCCAGCCTGCTGCCCGGCGAGCTGGTCGAGGCGCTGTCGCTCGCCGGCAGCAAGTGCGAGCACGCCTGGCGCAGCCAGCGCAAAAACAACGACTGGGCCGGTTTTGCCCCCAATCTCGAAGAGGTGGTGAAGCTCTCCCGAGAGGTGGCACGTTTGCGGGCAGACAAGCTCGGCGTGCGCCCCTACGACGCCATGCTGGCACTCTATGAGCCGGGCATGACCAGCGAGCGGCTGGATCAGATCTTCGGCGATCTCGCCAGCTGGCTGCCGCCCCTTATCCAGCAGGTCAGCGAGCGGCAAAAGGAAGAGTCCGTACTGCTGCCGCAAGGCCCCTTCCCCATCGCCGCCCAGCAGGCGCTCTGTCAGGAGGTGATGGGGCTGCTCGGTTTTGACTTCGCCCATGGCCGGCTTGATGTGAGCAGTCACCCCTTCTGCGGCGGTGTACCGACCGATGTGCGCATCACCACCAGATACAACGAGCAGGAGTTTATCTCTAGCCTGATGGGCATAGTCCATGAGACTGGCCACGCCCGTTACGAGCAGAGCTTGCCACGCCAGCTGTCGGGGCAGCCGGTTGCCGAGGCGCGCTCCATGGCGATTCATGAGAGCCAGAGCCTGTTTTGCGAGATGCAGCTCGGCCACGATCCCGCTTTCCTCTCGTTGCTGGCGCCCCATATTCGCGCCCATTTCGGCGATCAGCAGGCCCTGAGCCCGACCAATCTCGCCAGACTCTACAGCCGGGTCGAACCCGGTTTTATCCGGGTCGATGCAGATGAGGTGACCTATCCTGCCCACGTCATCCTGCGCTACGAACTGGAGCGCGACCTGATAGAAGGGCGGATCGAAGTAGCAGATATCCCCGAACTGTGGGATGCGAAGATGCAGCAGTGGCTGGGACTCTCCACCAGGGGTAACTACCGCAATGGCTGCATGCAGGATATCCACTGGACTGACGGTTCGTTCGGCTACTTCCCGAGCTACACGCTCGGCGCCATGTATGCCGCGCAGCTGCGCTTTGCGCTGGAGAAAGAACTCGGCAGCATGAGTGAGGTGATCGCGACGGGCCGCCTGCCGGAGATCTTCGCCTGGCTCGGCCGCCACATCTGGTCGCAAGGCAGCCGCTACAGCACGGATGAGCTGATCAGCCGCGCTACCGGCGAGGCGCTGAACCCGCACTGGCTGCGCCAGCATCTGGAACAGCGCTATCTGAAGTGATCCGTGCAAGACGGGTAAAACATGACGGGGCCATGACTGGCCCCGTTTTTTTATTGGTAAACGATCCGTGTCAGAGCGGATCCTGCGCGTTCAAAAACTCGCGCAGTTGCAAGATATTGCCCTCCGGGTCAAACGCATTGCGCACCACGAAACCGGGCCCGGACCACTGCTGCGGCAGCAGGCCGCCACCAAGATCCGCCGCTTTCGCCTCCGCCCACGCAAGGCTTGGCACGGTAAAGAAGAGCTTGATGGCCCCCTGCTCACGCAGCGCCGGTGGCGTCGTGACAACGACCTGTCCGATATAGGGCTCGGGGATGGCATGTACAAGCAGCTGGATGTCGGCGCTCTCCAGCACGATCAGCTGCTCGCTCTGACTGCGGATCTCCATCTGCAGCAAGGTTCGGTAAAAGTGGCTCAGCAAGCCCGGTTCCCTGGCGTAGATCAGGGCGCCGGCACGGGCGGGACCTGGCATAGTGCAATCCTCGGTGATGAAGGCTCATCCACCTTCGCACAGTTGCGCACGACCTTCACCTTTTTCAGCGCACATTCCATGCAAACTTAATTACTATCCTTGTCCGTTTCTGGCTAGTCATCCCCCGCGATCCTGCTTAGTCTCTCACTCATCCCTTTTGTGCCGCATCAGCAAATACCCGGCACTCAACAGCAAGAGAGCCATGCCATGACGCCGCAACACGAGTGTGACCAGCCACAGGATCACCAGATCAACGCCCTCAGTCGCGAGCAGTGCCACGCCGCACGGCTCGCCCGCGACGCGCGATTCGATGGCCGCTTCTTTACCGGCGTCATCTCGACCGGCATCTACTGCCGACCGGTCTGTCCGGCACGTCCGCCGCACGAGCACAACGTGCGTTACTTCCCGAGCGCCGCTGCCGCCGAGCAGTATGGCCTGCGCCCCTGTCTGCGCTGCCGCCCTGAGCTGGCGCCTGCTGCCCGTGGCGATCTGCCGGTTGAGCTTGCACGGCTGCTGGCGCGTATCGATCGCGGCGAGCTGGCAGACAGCACGCTCGCCGAACTGGCGGCAGAAGCCGGTATCAGTGAGCGCACGCTACGGCGCCAGTTCGAGGCATACCTTGGCGCCTCACCAAAGCAGGTAGAGCAGACGCGCCGCCTGTTGCTGGCGAAACGGCTGCTGACCGAGACCCGGCTCCCCATCACAGATATCGCGTTTGCCGCCGGTTTTGCCAGCATCCGCCGCTTCAATGACGCCTGGCTCAACGCCTATGGACTGGCCCCGCGTACCCTGCGCCAACAAGAGGCACACGGTAACGCGCCAGAACACATAAGTGGGCAGCCGCGCGGCGCGACCCTGACGCTGCAACTGCCCTACCGCCCCCCATATGACGTGGCGGCCATGCTGGCGTTCTACCGGCTGCGGGCGATCCCAGGGCTGGAGCGGGTAGATGGTGAGGTGTATGAGCGGCGCTACCGGGTCGGTGATCAGGTCGCGCTGGTGCTCATCGCGCAGGGCAAGGGGCACAGCCTGCTGCTCACTGTCCATGATCTGCCGCTCGCCGCGCTACCTGATCTGCTCTATCGGGTGCGCCGGATGTGGGATCTCGATGCCGACATGCAGCGCATCGGTAATCTGCTCGGTCGGGATCCGCTACTGGCCCGTTTGCAAGCGCGCTGGCCCGGCGTACGGCTGCCGGGTGGTTGGGACGAGTACGAAGTGATGCTGCGCGCCATCGTCGGCCAGCAGGTCTCGGTCAAGGGAGCCATCACCATACTCGGGCGACTGGTGGCGCGCACCGAGGCCCAATTCGGGGTGGCGCAACTACCGACCCCTGCCCAGTTGTGCGAACTCGATCTCGACGGCATCGGCATGCCCGGCAGCCGCATTCGCACCCTGCGGGGCGTGGCGCAGGCACTGGCCAGCGGCGAGCTGACCCTCACTACAGCCAGTGACGACCAGTTGCTGGCGCTACCGGGCATAGGTCCCTGGACGGTCGCTTACTGGCGTCTGCGCTGCGGGCTCGATACCGATGCTTTCCCCGCCTCCGATCTGGTACTGCAAAAGGCACTCGGAGGCGGTGCCAAGCTGCCGGTGAAGGATGTGTTGGCGCAAAGCGCCACATGGCAGCCGTGGCGCAGCTATGCGGCCAGCTGGCTGTGGCATGCCATGAGCGAAGCGCCCGATTTGCTGCTCCGTGCCACTGGCAACGAAAACCAGCCGGATAACTAACAACAGGAGATAACCCCATGATCCGCTACGATATTCTGCCGACCCGCTGCGGCGATCTGCTGGTTGCCATCAACGAGCATGGTCTGGTGCATGTGGATTTTGTGGCGGGCCTGCGGACACTGCCCGATATGAGCGGCTGGCTGCAAGACCCCGCAGCGCTGGCCCCCTTCCTCGCCGAGTTTGACGCCTATTTTGCCGGTCGCTTGCAGCGTTTCTCCCTGCCCCTTGCCGCCCGTGGCACCGCCTTTCAGCAGGCGGTGTGGCAAGCGCTGTGCGACATCCCCTATGGCGAAACCCGCAGCTACAGCGATATTGCCCGCGCTATCGGCAAACCGGATGCGGTGCGGGCTGTGGGCGCCGCGAATGGCCGCAATCCGCTCTCGATCATCGTCCCCTGCCACCGGGTAATCGGCCAAAACGGCAGCCTGACCGGCTATGCGGGGGGATTGGAGATTAAAAAGGTGCTGCTGGCGCTGGAGAAGCAAGAGAGGGAGCTAGCCACAGCGCAATAGTGCGCAGGCCGACCGAAGAGGGATATCAACCACCTCCACCCAATCGGGTCGAGAAAAAATATGCCCCCGAAGCGGGGGCATAAGGGTTCTGCCATAACAACCATGCATCACTCATGGCGATGCACCGCTCGCAGCCTATTCAACCAGCTGATAGATCGCGTGGTTGACGAACTTGGGATCATTCGGCTTGACCCCTTCGACTCGCTTCAGCTTGCTCCCCGCCAGTTTTTCAGTTTCCGGGTTGGTTGAGGAGTAGAAGTACACCTTGGCACCGGCCGGCAACGCAGCAAGGCTCCAGTTGTTATCCACTTTCTGCTCAAACCCTTCCGGATGTAGCTTGGCCATCTCCTTGACGTAAGCAGAGAGCACTTCGCGGGTCTCCATGGGATCTTCATGCACTACCGCTTTGCTGTCGATGCCCGGGAAATCGCCGCCACCGCTGCCGCGATAGTTGTTGGTGACCACATAGAAGTTCTGCTTCAGGTCGATCGGTTTGCCCTGATAGGTGAGCTCGGTGATCCTGTGCTTATCGCTGATCTGCTTACCATCCTGGTCATAACGGGCTGGCTGGGTGATATCAATCTTGTATTGCACCCCTTTGATCATGTCGAAGTTATAGGGGCGGAAGTCATCGACCACCAGCCACTGCGCCTTGCTGGCATCGGGGACGATCTGGTTGTACTGGCTGACGCTCTTCTCCAGCCACTCTTGCACCGTTGCACCGTTAACTTTGGTTACTTGCAGGGTGTTGGGGAAGACATAGAGATCCGCCACGTTGCGCAGGGAGATCTTGCCTGCCGCTACCCAGGTAAAATCGTTCGGGCCGTTGCGGCCACCACGGAACGGCGCCACCGCAGACAGAACCGGCAGATCCTCATTGAGGGCACAGTTCACGCCGTTATGGCTCAGACAATCCGCCTTAACTTGATCAATATGCCACTTCTGGGCATCGCTCACGATCTGGAGGGAGGCATCGTCCTGCACCACCGAGAAGAAGCTGTAGATGGGCTTGGCGATTTCGCTGATGGGGTCGGCCAGCCACTGATTGGTCGCATCATGAGTTTTGTCGACCAGCGCCTCGATTTGACTATCTCCCGGCACATCCATGCTCTTGTCGACCAGCCGCACTTCCGAGTGACTGGAAGCCACCTGCCAGCGGCCATCCTTCCGAGTCAGTTTGAGGTCGATAACCCCAAGATGGTTACCCGCAACCCCCGGCATTACAGCAGGCACGCCGGCAATCCGGCCCTGGGCATTATCGACCTGAGCGACATCCGGATACTCGCCCGGGAAAGCCTTGTGGGCATGGCCCAGCAACAGAGCGTCAACCCCTTTCACCTGCGCCAGATAAACCGCGGCGTTCTCCATAAAGGGCTCCTGCGGCGTCCCCGTGATACCGGTGTGAGCCACTACAACCACCAGGTCGGCCCCTTTGGCACGCATCTCGGGGATGTAGTGCTCAGCCGTCTCGACCATATCGGCTACGATGACCTTGCCTTCCAGATTACGGCGATCCCACTGCATGATCTGGGGTGGATTCACCCCCAGTACCCCTACCTTGACCGTCTGCACGTTGCCATTGACGTCCTTTACCTGACGGTCGAGCAGCACATAAGGCTTGAAGCGGTTGGGCATGGCACTCCAGTCGATCTTGCCATTGCTATCGCGTTTGAAATCGCGGGCATCGAACACGTTGGCATTCAAGACCGGATAATTGGCCCCCGACAGCGCATCGGCCAGATAGTCTAGGCCATAGTTGAACTCGTGGTTACCGAGGTTGCCGACATCATATTGCAACTGGTTGAGCGCATTGATGGCGGGATGCCCCAGCTTTTTCAGGTAATCCGGATTGCCCTTGTATTGCGCAAACACGTAATCCGACAACGGTGTGCCCTGGATCAGGTCGCCATTATCGATCAGCAGGTTGTTGCCATTTTCCTCACGGGCTTTATGAATCAACAGCGCGGTACGGGAGAGCCCGAAAGAGTGGTCGACCTTGTTCTGGTAGTAGTCAAAACCAAGCAGATTGGAGTGAATATCGGAGGTCTCGATCAGACGCAGATTGACATCTCCGGGGGCGGCTTTTCCATTATCGCTATTGCAACCGGAGAGCAACAGCAATACGGCTACCGAGCTCAGCGTGAGGGTCGTCTTCATTGGAATTGTCATGAGTTGTTTCTCACTTTATGTTGTGTTTATCGTTAGTGCCAGCTCGCACATTCTACCTGCAAACCAGACAGATTCATGTGAGCAAAATTGCATAAATGGCTCATACCACTATCTGCCTTTCATATGCCATGACAACGAGACAGAACTTAAAACAATGCCAATTAATGATGTTCGCAGCACCACGGTCATTTTTCAGCAGCAATACAACATCAAACCATTACCTCGACATGAATGTATAACCAATTGAAATTGAGTTTATTTTCCCGTCCGAACGGTCAAACTTGATTACGACCAACTTCCATTGCATTACTTTTAATATAGTGCCGACAAAAATAGCCATTGTATAAACACCGGTGACAATATTATTTTATGAATGAAATTACCAACAGCGCCTTAACAATAAAGGCCCGACTCAAAATAAGAATATCAGAGTAAGCACACTGGCTGATTTAAAAATAAATTTTTAAAAATACAATGATGGAGCCAAACCTTACATCTATATACTGACTTTATTAAATTTTGATATTGTATTGGGAATGAATGTATTACTTAAAATAGGTGATAACGTAGTTACCCAATTAATCTTATTCAACGAATAGGTGTGCAAAGGCGCCATTCCGGGCCGGGAAGAGACCGAACAGTTCCAACCATAATTGCCAAACAAAAGCCCCGGAGCCATGCTCCGGGGCTTTTTCATTACTTCCCAGCCTGCTCTGACTTAACAGAGCCGCGCTCCGGCAATTACTTCTTCAAACTGCCCATCACATGCATCTCGCAGCGGTTGCAGTCAAAGCGCAGGCGGAAGGTATCTTTACCCATCTTGAGCTCCAGCGGCTCGGCCTTGAGACCGTGCACCTCGTTCGGACAGAGGTTCTGGCTGTAACGGATACAGTGCTTGGTGATCATCAGCACCACTTCCCGCTCCTCCTTGTTCGCCTCATAGGCGGGGGCAATGCGCTCCACCCCGTGTTCGCGGAAGAACTGCTCGGCGGCGCTGTTCAGCACGTTGCCAAGGTAGGAGAGACGGTGCTGGGGATAGTTGATATCCCGCAGGGCGATGCGTCGCTCGGGGCGCTGGTAGCTCGCCACGCGTGCGGCCTCCAGCGCAGCGATGCCATCCCGGCGCAAGCCGTTGAGCTGTGATGCGGCGATAAATAGCGGGTGAGTGAATCCCAACTCAATCTTGCGCGCCACAAACAGGGTATTGCCGAGTTTACCAAGCTGGTCGCGCGCCTGTTGCAGCGCCCGCTCCGGATTGTCGGCAGGCTGTTTATCGCAAGACAGCGTCACCATGGCGCTGATGCCCTGCTCGTCGGTGAGCGTGAGGCTCACGCCCTCATCGCACTCTGCCAGCACCATATCGACCCGGATACGGCGATCCGCGCTCGCCTTCTCCAGCATCTTGCTGAACGCCTGATCGTGGTTGCGGTAGATTTCTGTCCCCACCTTCAGCCCCGGCATGCGTTCTGACAGGAGTAACTGCTTACCTTCGACTTTGTTGAGGCGCATCCCCACCAGCTCGTTATTCGGCTTGAAGAAGCCCAGACCGTCGCCGTTGTTGAGGGTGACCTGTTTGCCGTCTATCTTGATGCCGTCACGGGTCACCTTGGTGACCCGCCCCAGCGGCTCGCCCACATATTTCGGGCTCCTGGTGGAGTCGATACCCTGATGACGTCCATGGAGGAAGTAATCGGTGCTGCCGCGGTTGAAACTCTTCTTGGGGTCAGGCGTGAAGCTGTAGCTGCAACGGCCAGCAGAGGCAGCCACCAAATCGGAGCGGCTATCCAGAATGGCGTCCAGCTTCTGCCGATACCAGGCTGTGACGTTTTTGACGTAGTCGAGCCCCTTGAGTCGCCCCTCGATCTTGAAGGAGCGGATCCCCGCCTCGATCAAGGCCTCCAGGTTGTCGGTCTGATCCATATCCTTGAGGGACAACAGGTGGCTGTCGGCCACCAGCACTTCGCCATCCGGCTTTTGCAGCGAGCAGGGCAGACGGCAGAGCTGGGCACACTCACCGCGGTTGGCGCTGCGACCGGTACGGGCATGGCTGATGTTACACTGGCCGCTGTAGGAGACGCAGAGCGCGCCGTGGATAAAAAACTCCAGCTGCACATTGGTCGCCGCACTGATCTCGCGGATCTGCGCCAACGACAGTTCGCGCGCCAGAACCACCTGAGAGAAGCCCACATCCTGCAGAAACTTCACCTTCTCCGGCGTGCGGTTGTCGGTCTGGGTACTGGCATGGAGCGCGATGGGAGGCAAATCCAGCGCCAGCAGCCCCATATCCTGGACGATGAGCGCATCGGCACCGGCTTCATAAATTTGGTGGGTCAGGCGCCGGGCCTGTTCCAGCTCGTGATCGTGCAGCAGGGTGTTGAAGGCGACAAAGACCTGGGCTCCGAAGCGATGGGCGTGGCGCGCCAGCGCTTCGATATCTTCGATGGTGTTGCCCGCAGCGCTGCGGGCGCCAAAGGCAGGGCCGCCCATGTAGACGGCATCGGCGCCATGGTTGATGGCTTCGATGCCGTAGGCGAGGTTCTTGGCCGGAGCCAGCAGCTCCAACCGGTTGTTGTGGCTTAACGGGTGCTTGTTCTGGTGCATGGTCTCGGGATCAGGGCGGACAGCAAATGGGCGCTACTCTAGCCCATTCACCACCCACATGCCTTGATCCCGCTTAAGGTATCTGCGAAATGCAGGATTACATAACCACCTTGAGTGCCAGCCCGAGCAGCACCAGCCCGCTCACTTTATCGATCACAAAGGATTTAGCTTTAAGCCACGCCAGCACCGGCCCGCGGGATAGCACCAGCGCCACCAGCACGTACCAGACTGCATCGATCCCGCCAGCGGTGAGCATCATGATGCCCCCTTCGCTCCAGCCGGTATCGGCCCGCACAAACTGGCTGAACAGGGCGATGAAGAAGACCGCCAGCTGGGGATTGAGGAAGGCCACCATAAAACCTTCAAAGGCCCCTTGCCGACCGCGCAACTGGTGCACCTCTTCACTCGCTTCACCACTGGTTGGTTTTGCCAGCAGGGCTTTCACCCCGAGCCAGGCGAGAAACGCAGCACCGCCGTAGCGGATCAGATCAAACAGGATCGGGGTCTGGGTGATCAGGAGCGAGAGGCCAAGCGCGGTAACCAGCGCATAGATACCAACCCCGAGGCCGTGGCCAAGCGCGGTGGCAACGCCGTGCCCCTGCCCGCCCTGCACGGTGTTGCGGATGATCAGAGCCAGACTCGGCCCCGGGCTGATGGCCCCCATCACGCAGATTGCGGCCAGTGCCAGCCAACTCGTCAGTTCCATGCATTTCCTCTTTATATGCTCGATATGATGACCTGCATTCAGGGTACGGGCTGAGCCATTATGCCAGTAGTGAAAGTTATGAATAGATTCCATAACCAATGGCTATGGCACCACACAACTGACTGCGGCTAACCGCCGAGATCGAGCAGCTTGCGACTTTCGCCGACGGTACGTTGCAGGTGATCCCGCAGGAATGGGTAGGCCAGCTCGCGAAACCAGCGGTGGGCCGGATCCTGATGGTGGCGCTGATGCCACAGCAGATGATACTGCTGGTCGCGGGTAGCAAATGGCAGATCGACAAAGGTGAGATCATGGCCGCAGGAGAGCTGCCAGGCGATATGGGCCGGGGTTGTCATCAGACAATCCGTGCGCAGCAACACCTCCACTGCGGCCTGGAAGAATGGGACTCGGGCAAACCAGCGCCGACTCAGTCCCTGCGGCGCCAACACCTGCTCAACCGGACTGTCCTTGTCGCCTCCCCCACTCACCTGCAAGTGAGGCCAGGCGAGATAGTCATCGAGACTCAGCGCCTTGCCCGCCAGCGGGTGATGACGTCCCATCAATACCGCCAGCCGATCTTCCCCCTGATGCAGGCCGCGGATCTGATCCGGCACCTGTTCGGTGATGGTGGAGACCAGATCAAGCTCGGACTGCCACAGTTGCGGCAGCTGACGTTTGTCCCACAGGCTGTACTCCAGCGCCGCCAACGGCGCCTCTTTGGCAAGCGCGGCGCAGATATCGGGCAGGATATGCTGGGCCACATAATCAGAAGAGGCGAGTCGAAATACCCGCTCGCAGCGGCTCGGGTCAAATCCGGGCGCCTCATAGAGCCGCTCCAGCGCACCGAGAGAATCCGCCAGCTGGGAGGACAACAGTTCGGCCCGTGGCGTCAGCAGCCAACGTTGCCCCTCCCGCACCAGCAGCTCGTCGTCAAACTCGCTGCGCAACTGGGCAAGCTGCTTGCTGATGGAGGGCTGACTCAGGTGCAGCAGCTCGGCGGCGCGGCTGATATTGCGGATCTCCAGCAGCACCTTGAGGGTGGGCAGCAGGTTGAGATTGGCTCTGAGCAAAGAGATACCCTCATCGGTGGCGAAACGCCTATCTTAGGGCAGACGAGTCCCGTGTTTTAAGCAAAATTTCCTGCCATGTTCAGCACGTTGCGACCCTTTGCGGCCAGATGGCGCAGCCACTTGCCCGGCACATAACCATGACCACAAGATGACAGTGGTTGTCTCGTGCGGCATAATTGCACGATTTTCCGCCCGCGGGGCGCTCCACTTTGAGAAGCGGTAACAAGATGAAATACGCCAATATCACAGGCTGGGGAAAATGCCTGCCCCCCTCCGTGCTGACCAATGACGACCTAAGCACCATCATGGATACGTCAGATGAGTGGATCTATCCCCGTACCGGCATCAAGCAGCGTCGGGTCTCCCATGTCAGTACCTCAGACCTGGCGACTCTGGCTGGCCGTCGCGCGCTGGCCTGTGCTGGTCTCGAAGCGAGCGACCTCGATGGCATCATCCTGGCTACCGCCACTCCGGACAACCTGCTGCCAAGCGCCGCCTCTGCGGTGCAGAAGAAGCTCGGGGCCGTCAATGCCGCCGTGTTCGACCTCAACGCCGCCTGCACCGGTTTCGTCTACTCCCTCTCGGTCGCTACCTCGCTGGTACAGACCGGCATGATGAAGAAGGTGCTGGTGATCGGCGCCGAGCGCCTCACCTACCTGCTGGACTGGGCCCGTCGTGATACCGCGGTACTGTTTGGCGACGGAGCCGGTGCCGTGGTGATCGAGGCAAGCGAACAGGAGTGTGGCCTGATCGCCAACAAGCTGGGCTGTGACAGCGAAGCGCGGGAGATCCTGCACGTTCCGAACTTCGGCACCGATCGGGTGCGCTTTGCCGATATCGACGGTCTGTTCACCTTCAACTTCGAAGGTCAGGAGATCTTCAAGCGTGCAGTGCGCGGTATGGGCGAAGCGACTGCTACCGTTTTGTCTCAGGCGGGAGTGACCCCCGAGCAGATCGACCTGATCGTCCCCCATCAGGCCAATATCCGCATCATCGAAACCCTCGCCAAGCGGATGAATGCGCCGATGGATAAGGTGATGGTCAACATCGAAAACTACGGCAACACCTCGGCCGCCACTGTGCCCATCGCCCTGTGCGAAGCGCTGGAGCAGGGCCGCGTCCAGCCAAACTCCTATCTGCTGACCGCCGCCTTCGGTGCCGGCCTGACCTGGGGTGCCGCCATCATCAAGTGGGGTGATCGTGTTACCCCTATCAACAAGTGCGAGGCTGAACTGCCGCCCTGCGACAAAAGCGCGCTGGAGCTCATCGCCCATGCAGTGGAAGGGTGTCAGAAAGCCCACGCCAACGAAGCCTGACAGCTACCACTTTCAGCAAAAGAGCCTGCAACTGCAGGCTCTTTTTTTATCCAGCTCACCCTACTCCTGTTCTTGTCCCCTTAACAGTACCTCTGGCTACCAGCCATAACAGACCAATTTGCAGCCAAGTATTTTTTTTACGCTACCCTTATTGTGACAACTATAAATAAAGAAAGAGATTCAAGAGACACTCACATTAAAACCATCGGCTCTTGAACCCCAAAAAATTTTGCACTGGGATAAAACTTCAAATGACACAACCAAAAAGTGGCGTAAACACACCGCTTTGGGAACCGGTTTGCTGGTTCTGCGGTATTGGTCTTGGCGTGCTGAGCTGCCTGCTATTACAGCTTGCCGGCGCCCTTTCGCTCATTTACCTGCTTGTTACCGTGCTCTTCTCCTGCGGGGCCTCTCTCTGGACATCTCGCCATTTCCATCAGCAGTTGCACCACCAGCAAACTCGCACAGCTGATTCCGCGGCCATGGATAACAGCGTACATGCCAACTCCATCGCTGGCCTCGAACAGGTATGTGAAAAAGTTCTCCCCATCTGGTCAAAACAGATTGAAAACTCTCGCCAACAGACCGAAGAGGCCATGATCGATCTGACTCAACGCTTCAGCGGATTGGCCACCAAGCTGGAAGAAGCCGTCAATGCCTCTCATCTTGCTGCGGGGGAACTGGGAGATGCCAACTCTCGGGGCATGGCAGGAGTTCTGAGCGAAAGCCAACAACAGCTCAATGAAGTCGTGGCCATCTTGCACTCGGCGCAAGCCAATCGGGATGCCATGCTGGCCGAGATAAAGAGCCTGACAACCTACACTATCGAACTCAATGTCATGGCGATGGATGTTGCCAAGATTGCCTCCCAGACCAACCTTCTGGCACTCAACGCAGCCATTGAAGCAGCACGGGCTGGTGAAGCCGGACGTGGTTTTGCCGTGGTAGCGGATGAAGTGCGCAACCTGTCACGCCTCTCGAGCGAAACAGCCCAAAAAATGACGGATAAAGTCGACACCATCAACACAGGGATCAGCCGTGCATTTCAGATTGCAGAAAATGCCGCGGCACGGGATCACGCCTCGGCCCTCAATTCCGAGCAAACCATCGAGCAGGTGCTGAGCCGCTTTCGCCATGCCACCAACAGTCTGGCTGAGTCAGCGTCTTTACTGCAAAACGAAAGCACCGAAATCCATCGCGAGATCTCCAGCGTTATTGTCTCACTGCAATTTCAGGACAGGGTTAGCCAGATCCTGAGCCATATCCGGAAAAATATGGAGAACCTCTCGAACCACCTGCAATCGGAGCAAAACAACCAGCTATCGGGACCTATCCAGATCGATGCCAACCGGTGGTTGGCTGATATGGAGCTCTCATACGCAACCGATGAGCAACGCAATATTCACCATGGTCGCACTCCCCGTACAGTCCAAGCGCAAACAAGCAGCGCTGACATCACATTTTTCTAGGAGAGATATATGGGCAAAACGATCCTGATCGTGGATGACTCGGCAACCATTCGCCAAGTCGTAGGCATGACGCTCAAAGGCGCCGGTTATGAAGTAATGGAGGCTTGTGATGGCAAGGACGCGCTCAAAAAACTCGACGGCAAGAAGATCAACCTGATCATCAGCGACGTCAACATGCCCAACATGGATGGCATCACCTTTGTCAAAGAGGCGAAAAAGCTGGCCAGCTACAAATTCACTCCCGTCATCATGCTGACGACTGAGTCGCAGGATAGCAAAAAGCAAGAAGGCCAGGCTGCAGGCGCCAAAGCATGGGTAGTCAAACCGTTCCAGCCGGAACAGATGCTCTCCGCGGTATCCAAACTGATCATGCCATGATCCCGGAGCTCATATGACATTGCAAAGCGAGATGCTGGATAACAAGACAGTGGTCACTCTACCTGACGAGCTCACCATATACACAGTGGGCGAAATCAAAGAGGCACTCACCCCCTTGCTCTATCAAGGACGGGAACTGGAACTCAATCTGGCAAATATTGCCGAGATAGATAGTGCGGGACTCCAACTGCTGATCGCAGCCAAAAAAAGTGCACAGCAACAGGGTTACCCCCTCTCGCTGGTCTGGCATAGCAACGTCGTGCTGGAACTTCTGGAACTTTGCCAATTATCCGGATTCTTTGGCGATCCAACTCTCATCACTCATGACGAGCGGCCCTGAGCCACCATGACAAGGAGTCACTGTGAGTATCGATCTTGATCAGGCTTTACAAACCTATATTGCCGAGGCGCGTGATCTACTCGAAGAGATGGAATCCGCTCTACTCTCACTGGAAGGTGAGCCAAATAATGGCGAACTGATAGGTGCCATCTTCCGAGCGGCTCACACCATCAAAGGCTCCGCAGGGCTGTTTGGGCTGCAACCGATTGTCGGGTTTACCCACATCGTAGAGGATCTGCTCGACCAGATAAGAAACCAGCAACTTGCTGTCACCTCTCCCTTGATAAAGGATCTGCTGGAGAGTTGTGACCACATCCAGCTACTCATCAGCGTCGTGGCCGAACAGGGCTCAGCATTGAGCGATAGCGACGAAATGCAGGATCAGCGCTTGCGGCTCGCTCTCACCCGTTACCAATGCGTACCGCAAGCCACGTTGCCAGATACGGTGCCCACTCCCGAAGCCAAAATAGAAAAAGAGGGAGCTGTCACCTGCTCAGCATCGCTATGGCATATCTCTCTGCGCTTTGGTCCGGACGTGCTACGAAACGGCATGGATCCTGCGGCCTTTCTCCGCTATCTCTGCACGCTCGGAACTATCAGTGCACTGGAGACCATTCACCAGGCCATACCGGATTGGGAGCAATTTGATCCGGAAAATTGCTATCTCGGTTACGAAATTGATTTTGACTCGCAAGCAGATAAGGCTGCCATCAGCGACGTCTTTGAATTTGTCAGAGATGACTGCCAGATTGTCATTCTCCCACCCCACAGCAAGATCACCGAGTTCATCAATCTCATTGAATCGCTGCCGGAAGATAACGCCATGCTGGGGCAACTGCTGGTCAACACCGGTGCCCTGACTGCAGAAGAGCTGGCCGCTGGACTACAAACCCAGCAAGCAACATCCAATGAAACCGCGCCCAAGCTTGGTGAAATCCTTATCGCACAAGGCGCTGTCAATGAAGCCGTTGTCGATGCAGCACTGAAAAAACAAAACCAGACCAAAGAGAGTAAAAACAAGGAGGGACGCTACGTCAGGGTACATGCCGACAAGCTGGATGACCTGATCAATCTGGTTGGGGAGTTGGTAGTCGCCAGTTCAGGGGCAAACTTGCTCGCACAGCGCATCAGGGAAGCCCAGCTACAGGAAGCCACATCGGTAATCGCCATGCTGGTGGAAGAGATCCGCGATAACGCATTGCGCCTGAGAATGGTCCCCATTGGTGATACCTTCAACCGCTTTCAACGAGTTGTACGAGATGTAAGTCAGGAGCTAAACAAAGAAATCACCCTGGTAATATCAGGAGCAGAAACCGAGCTGGACAAATCCGTCGTAGAGAAGATCGGCGACCCGCTCATGCATCTGGTCAGAAATGCGATGGATCATGGTATCGAATCAGCCGAGCGACGCCTACTTGCAGGCAAACCGTCCAAAGGAACGTTGAACCTCAACGCCTACCACGACTCTAACAGCATCGTTATCGAGATCAGGGATGATGGTGCTGGCCTCAATAAGGCAAGGATCCAGCAAAAAGCCATTCAACGCGGTTTGATCAGTAGCACCAGTACGCTGACAGACCAGGAGATTTACCAACTCATCTTCGAGCCCGGCTTCTCCACTGCCGAAGCAATTACCAATCTCTCCGGCCGCGGCGTCGGTATGGATGTAGTCAAACGCAACATTACGGCATTGAGGGGCACAGTTGAGCTCGACAGCATTCCAGGCAAGGGCACCAGAGTGCAAATCCGCCTTCCGCTGACACTCGCCATCATCGACGGTTTTCTGGTCAGGGTCTGCGATACCCATTATGTGATCCCGCTGGATATGGTGATCGAGTGCGTAGAATTAACACCAAACGCTCTGGCCGATACACAAGGACGAAATTACATCAACTTGCGAGGTGAAGTGCTGCCATTCATTCGCCTTCAGCACTACTTTGATACCCAGGGCATCAGGGGACGTCGTGAGAATATTGTCGTTGTGAGTTATGCAGGGAAAAAATCTGGACTGGTAGTCGATGAGCTGCTGGGAGAATTTCAAACTGTCATCAAACCTCTGGGTAAATTATTCCAGCGGCTACAGGGAATAAGCGGTTCAACCATTTTGGGAGGAGGAGAAATTGCTCTTATCCTCGATATTCCATCGCTTATTCAGCACGCAATAAACCAAGAATCAGGACAATTTAGCCGATTCAATCCCCCATCAATCCAAACCCAAATCAGCATCAACTGAGGAGTCACATATGTTTAAAAACTCCACCATAAAATTACGCCTCATTGTTCTGCTTTGCCTGCTTTGCACACTGCTGCTCGGAGTTGGCAGCCTTGGCTTATATAATATGCAAAGCAGCAATACAGGGTTGCAACGGGTCTACAACGACCGGGTGGTTCCACTCAAACAACTGAAAACTATCTCTGATCGCTACGCCGTCTCGATCATCGACAACGTCAATAAAGCCAATGCAGGTCTGATCCCGGCAGAAGAGGCTCTGACCCAGATTCAGCAAGCGCAAAAAGAAATCAAGGATGTATGGCAACAATATCAATCAACCACTCTTACCAGGGAAGAGCAGCGTCTATCTGCCGAAGTCACAAGCCTGTTTAATGCAGCCAACCAAGACATTGGCAAGCTGGAAAAATATCTGGCAACCCAGCATGGCACGCTCTCTGGCATGCTCAGCAACTTCGACGGGGCTCTGTACAACTCAATAGACCCCATAGGTAACAAGATAACCGAGCTGGTAACCCTGCAACTCGATGTAGCCAAAGCAGAATACACTGCGGCCCAATCTTGGTACCACATCATGCTCATCACCATGGCCAGCGTTGTCGCTGCAGGCATGATCCTCGCTGCCTGGTTGGGAGCCATGCTGATCAAAAGCATCATTGCCCCGATTGAACAAGCACTGCATGTGGCCAACAGTCTGGCTGCAGGCAACCTGGATGTGTCTATCAAGGTTGAATCAAATGACGAAGCAGGACAGTTGCTGCTCGCCATGGACAATATGGTCAAAACGCTGGGAGCACTGATCACCGACATAGAGACTCTGGTTACCGCCGCCGTTGAGCAAGGGGATTTCAGCCATAAAATTTCACTGGAGGATCGCCAGGGCTATATCAAGCGTGTATCAGAACTATTGAACCGCTTATCTCATGTCACGGATACCAGCCTTGAGGATGTGATGCGCATTGCAACCTCTCTCTCCAAGGGAGACCTGACACAACGCATTGACGAGCCCTACCCCGGGATTTTTGGTCAGACAAAAGATGGCTTGAACCAAACCATTGTGGCACTGACACACATCATTGAAGAGGTACGCAACGCCGCAGATAACCTCACCAATGCATCCAACCAGGTGAGCAACACAGCACAAGCCCTAAGCCAGGCAACCAGTGAACAAGCAGCCAGCGTGGAGGAGACAAGTGCATCCATCGAGCAGATGAGTGCCAGCATCAATCAGAACACAGAGAATGCCAAAATCACCGACAGCATGGCCAGCAACTCGGTAAAAGAGGCAACCGAAGGTGGGCGTTCTGTTCAGCAAACAGTGGCTGCCATGCAGCAAATAGCCAAGAAAGTCAGCATTATCGATGATATTGCCTATCAAACTAACCTGCTGGCACTGAACGCAGCCATCGAAGCAGCTCGCGCCGGCGAACATGGTAAAGGTTTTGCTGTGGTCGCGGCTGAAGTTCGAAAACTTGCTGAACGTAGCCAGGTCGCCGCGCAGGAGATTGGTGAGCTATCTTCCGACAGCGTCAGCAAGGCAGAGTGCGCTGGCAGTTTGCTTGAGAAAATTGTCCCCTCGATCCGCAAAACATCCGATCTGGTTCAGGAAATTAATGCGGCCTCCTCTGAACAAGCCAGTGCAGCCAACCAAATCAGTCTGGCGATGAGTCAACTTAATCAGGTAACACAGCAAAATGCGGCCAGCAGCGAAGAGTTGGCAGCCACAGCGGAAGAGATGAGCTCGCAGGCAAGTGAACTGCAGCAGACTATGTCCTTTTTCTCGTTGGAGAAAAATGCGCAAACCAACATCAGTCAGTATGAGCAGAGCCATAAAAGCCATAAAGCATCTCCTCCCAGAGGAAGCTTTATTGCCCCACCACAACGGGTTGTTCAGCCGCATCAGCCCTCATCTTCATCCTTGAATGAAGCTGATTTTGTTCACTTTTAACCGGAGGACCGCATGAACAGTTCAACCGATATCAGGCTGCCACCGGCAACATTGAGCGAACAATCAGGCGATGCCCAGTACCTGACTTTTCTGATTAACAACGAGATGTTTGCCATCAATATTTTGGGAGTCAAAGAGATCATCGAATACGGCAACATTACTCCCATTCCCATGATGCCGAGCTTTATCCGCGGGGTGATAAATCTGAGGGGATCCGTAGTATCTGTCGTGGATCTGAGTGCCCGTTTTGGCTCTGCTCCCTCCACCATTACGCGCCGAAGCTGCATCGTCATCATTGAAGGAATGCCACCGCAAGGCGATGAGCCTGCTGGCCAGGATATAGGGGTTGTAGTCGATTCGGTATCTGAAGTACTAGGCATCCCACCATCCGACATCGAACCGCCCCCCAGTTTTGGCGCAAAAATCAGAGCTGACTTCATCAGCGGAATGGGCAAGGTAAATGGCAAGTTCGTCATTCTGATCGACACCGAAAAAGTTCTGTCACTGGAAGAGATGGCCCAGCTCAACGAAATAACCCAGCCGCAGGCGCGTTTATCGCAGAGTAACCTGCAACTTTCCTGAAACGGCCCCCATAACATGACATGCAGCACAAGGACACGCTCATGACTCAATCACTCTTTGGCAAGCTCTTCGGCAGCAGTGCAGCAGAAACGCTCAAGCATGCCCAACTACTGGCATCTATCAAAAGGCTCCAGCAAGCACTAATCGATGATGCGTCACTCCACCCGCTCGATCTCTCCGGATTTGATGGTTCACAACTAGAGACTGGCCACAGCATCAATGAACTTGTCACTCTGATGAATGAGAAGCTGGAGAGCTACAGAGAAGAGCTTCATAACAACCAGAGGCTCCTCCATGAAAATCGGCTGGTTCGCAAAGCTCTCGATTGCGCCACGACCAATGTGATGATCGCCGATACCAATTTCGACATCATCTACATGAACGAAGCCGTGACCGAAATGCTCAATACGGCTGAATCTGATATCAAAAAAGAGCTATACAGCTTCAATGCCAATCAGCTGATGGGGGCAAACATCGACAGCTTTCACAAGCATCCCGGCCACCAGCGCGCCATGCTGGCCAAATTGAGCAGCACCTATCGTACCCAAATTAAGCTCGGTGGACGCACCTTCGCCCTGATTGCCAATCCGGTCTTCAATGACAATGGCGAACGGCTTGGTGCCGTTGTCGAATGGGCAGACAGAACCAAGGAGGTGACCATCGAGAGAGAGATGTCTGATCTCGTGCAAGCTGTCATCAACGGCGAACTGCACCACCGCATGGATCTGGCAGGAAAGAGCGGATTTTTCCAAACTATGGGGGAAGGGATCAATCAGATTGCCGAAGTAATCGACAGCACGCTAAGCGATGTCATCCGGATAGTTCAGTCTTTGGCTAAAGGAGACCTGACCCAGCACATTGAAGCCGATTACCCCGGCATATTCGGTACCACCAAGGATGCTCTCAACCAAACCATTGCCTCCCTGACCAATATTGTGACAGAGGTGAGAAGTGCCTCGGATAACTTATCCAGCGCAGCCGAACAGGTTAGTGCAACAGCTCAATCCATCAGCCAGTCGAGTAGTGAACAAGCAGCCAGCATGGAGGAGACCAGCGCATCAATAGAACAGATGAGTGCCAGCATCAACCAGAACACCGACAACGCCCAAGTCACCGATGGCATGGCCAGCAAGGCCGCGAAAGAGGCGATAGAGGGTGGCGAGGCTGTCAAACTTACCGTTGATGCAATGAAGCAGATAGCCAAACGGATTGGCATCATCGACGACATCGCCTATCAAACCAACTTGCTGGCACTCAATGCGGCAATCGAGGCCGCCCGGGCAGGCGATCATGGCAAAGGCTTTGCCGTAGTTGCAGCTGAAGTTCGCAAGCTGGCCGAGCGCAGCCAGATCGCGGCACAAGAGATTGGTGAGCTCGCGTCCAGCAGTGTAGATATGGCAGAGAAAGCTGGGCATCTTCTGGATCAAATGGTGCCCTCTATCAACAAAACATCGGATCTTGTTCAGGAGATCAGTGCGGCATCGACTGAGCAATCAACCGGCGTCAGCCAGATCAACCTCGCCATGAACCAGCTCAGCCAGGTTACCCAGCAAAATGCATCCTGTAGCGAAGAGCTGGCGGCAACAGCGGAGGAGATGAGCACTCAGGCAGAACAACTACAACTCGCTATGGAGTTCTTCACTCTGGAGGAACCACACAAAGAGAACAAAGCCAACGGCAAGTCTGCGCATCACCATACCAAAGGGCATTTCGTTACCGAGGGGAATAACAAAAACCAGGATCGATTAGCCGGTCAACCGCGTCCACTCAATGATTCTGATTTCGTCCGGTTTTAACCATGAGAAGAGAGGCATTGCCTCTCTTCTGAATATCTCTGGTGGAGGCATAGGCACTTGTACCAAATCCAGTTACATGATGACGAATTCTCCCGTTTCCAACGCTGGCTGCATCAGACGGCGGGGATTGATATGTCCCCTGCCAAAAAAGCGCTGGTCGCCAGTCGGCTGGCAAAGCGGGTATGTCACTACGGGCTGGAAAGTTATGACGATTATTTTCAGTTCATCATGGCCGACAGGAGTGGCGAACTGCAACTGGCTCTCGATCTGCTCACGACCAATGAAACCTACTTCTTCAGAGAACCCAAGCATTTTGATTTTCTGACCCAGCAGGTTCTCACCCACATACCTGCAGATCGCTCATTGAGGATCTGGAGTGCCGCCAGCTCCTCTGGTGAAGAGCCATACAGCCTTGCCATGACCCTGGCAGAGAAGCGAAACACGCTCGGCTGGGAGATCCTGGCCTCGGATATCTCATCACGGGTGCTTGAGCAGGCGATGAGCGGACGTTATCCAATAGAACGTGCCCATAACATACCGCTCTCTTTTTTGATGAAGTACTGCCTCAAGGGCATCGGTCTGCAGGAGGGCACTTTCATCATCGATCGCAAGCTGCGGGAAAAAGTCCGTTTCATGCAGATCAACCTAAATCAGGAACTGCCCGACATTGGCATGTTTGACGTCATCTTCATCCGTAATGTCATGATCTACTTCAACAAGGAGACCAAAGCACAAGTATTGCAACGGTTGGTGCCCAAGCTGAAACATGGCGGCTATCTGCTGGTCAGCCATGCAGAAAGCCTGCACGGCTTGCCGCATGGTTTGCAGCTTGTCTCTCCCTCCATCTACCAGAAGAGATAACCGGCATGGTACGGGAGGTTATCCTGCAACCGGGGGAGATCTTCTTTGGCAAGGAAGATGTGCACATAAAAACCTTCCTTGGCTCCTGCGTGGCCATCACCTTGTGGCATCCGGAGCAGAAACAGGGCGGTATGTGCCATTACATGTTGCCAACCCGGGGAACCCCCACCACAGAGCTGGATGGGCGCTATGCCGATGAGGCCATCACCCTGCTGCTAAAGGCGATTGCCCGGTACCCCGCCCCCATTCATGAGTACGAGGTGAAGCTGTTTGGAGGGGGCAACATGTTTGACGCACCAGAGTACATCCAGAGCGACAACAATGTCGCCACCAGAAATATTCAGGCAGCCTGGCAGCTGACCAAACACCTGGGACTTGATATCAAGGCTCATCATCTTGGCCACTATGGCCACCGAAGCCTGATTTTCGAGCTCAATAGCGGTAGTGTCTGGCTTCGCCATCATCGTCTGCCACATCAACGGGAGTCGCGAGAATGAAACAGATCCGGGTCATGCTGGTGGATGATTCCGCCGTGGTCAGACAGGTCTTGCAAGCTGTGTTGGAGCAGGAGCCAGATATCAAGGTTATCGCAACAGCCTCAGACCCGATTTTTGCCCAGGACAAGCTGAAGAAAGAGTGGCCCGATGTCATCATCCTCGATGTGGAGATGCCACGAATGGATGGCATCACCTTTCTCACCAAGATCATGGCAGAGCACCCTACCCCAGTGGTTATCTGCTCCTCTCTGACCGAAAAAGGAGCTGAAACCACCCTGCAGGCAATGGCGGCCGGAGCGGTCGATATCATCACCAAACCAACCATGGGGATAAAGAGCTTCTTGCAGGAGTCAGCCCATGATCTGGCTATGGCGGTACGAGCCCTGTCTCTTATACACATCT
>NZ_CAWMDN010000167.1:0-10946 GCF_963866575.1 Aeromonas sp. L_1B5_3 | reverse complement strand
GCAGATCGCAGTGGATCTCGTCTGAGCAGATCACCAGATTGTGGCGCTCGGCGATGGCATCGATGGCCAGCAGCTCGTCGCGGGTAAAGACGGTACCGCCCGGGTTGTGGGGGTTGCAGAGCAGCAGCAGGTCAGCCGAGGGGGCCTGGCGCTCCAGTTCTGCAAGGTCCAGCACCCAGCGACCAGCCTCTTCCACCATGGGGACGGTGAGCAGGGGACGGTCGTTGAAGCCCGGCGCCTGCAGGAAGGGGTAGTAGACCGGTTTGGGGGTGATGATGCCGCGGCCATGCTGGCTCCATGCCTTGCAGGCAAGGTTGAGCCCCGGTACCACGCCGGGCAGAAATACCAGCCACTCCGGCTGGATGGCCCAGCCATAGCGGGTGGCCAGCCGTTCGATGATGAGTTCGATCAGTCGGGGGGAGGGGCGAGAGTAGCCGAAAATGCCGTGAGCCACCCGCTTGGTGAGCGCCTCGATCACGGATGGCGGAGAGACAAAGTCGGTGTCGGCGACCCACATGGGCAACACATCCTGACCCTTGTACTTGTCCCACTTCAGACTCATGGTGCCACTGCGGTCAACTTCCCGATCAAAATCAAACATGCGAACTCCTTGTGCTGGCCAGATGGGCTTTCACTCTACGGGGTCGCGGCCCGCCCCGCAAGCGACAACCCCGGAGCGAGCAGCCTTGAGCCGGCTCTTGATAATGACATAAGATAAGTGCGGTTTTTTCATGCGGTTGCTGCTCTGACCTTCCGTATTTTCTGCTTCGCGACGAATGGTAATCCTATGGCCTTGCTGACGGCGGTAACAAGACGTCCTGATCCCGTATCCCTTTCTTTTCTTGCTGTCACCTTCATGACCGGTGTGGCGGTAGCGCTTCAGGTACCTACCTTGAGTCTCTTTCTTGCTCAAGAGGTTCAGGTGCGCCCCTTTCTGGTGGGCTTCTTTTACACCATCAATGCCGTGGTTGGCATCCTGATCAGCCAGTGGCTGGGCCATCGCTCCGACAATCGAGGGGATCGCAAGCGCCTCATCCTGCGCTGCTGTTTTGCCGGCATCGCCCTCTCCCTGCTGTTTGCCTGGAACCGCAACTACTGGCTTCTGGTGAGTCTGGGGGTATTGCTGGCCAGTCTGGCGGCCACGGCCAGCCCCCAGCTGTTTGCGCTGGCGCGGGAGTACTCCGACAGCCGCAACAAACGGGCTGACATGTTCAGCTCGGTGATGCGTGCCCAGTTCTCGCTGGCCTGGGTCATCGGTCCGCCCATCGCCTTTGCGCTGGCCATCGGCTACGGCTTCGAGGTGATGTATCTCGCCTCCGCAGTTGCCTATCTGCTCTGTACCCTGGTGGTCTGGCGCTGGCTCCCCTCTCTGCCGTTGCCCAAGATGGCCGAGGAGAGCGAGCGGGTCAGCAGCTGGCGGGATCCTTCGGTGCGGGCGCTGTTTATCGCGTCCACCCTGATGTGGACCTGCAACAGCATGTACCTCATCAATATGCCGCTCTACATCACCCGCGAGCTGGGAATGGACGAGAAGCTGGCCGGGGTGTTGATGGGGACGGCTGCGGCCCTCGAGATCCCCTTCATGCTGCTGGCGGGCTACTACACGGCGCGGTTTGGCAAGCGGCCCATGATGCTGCTGGCGGTGCTGGCCGGTGTCATCTTCTATGGCGGGCTGGTGGGCTTCACCAGCCACTATGCACTGATCGCGCTGCAGCTCTTCAACGCCATCTTCATCGGTATCGTTGCGGGGATCGGTATGTCCTATTTTCAGGATCTGATGCCGGGTCGGGCAGGGGTTGCCACCACGCTCTTCTCGAACAGCATCCGCACCGGCTCCATCATGGCGGGGGCCATTGCCGGCATAGTGGCGGAGGTGTGGAGCTTTCACGGTGTCTTCATGGTGGCACTGGTGCTGGCCATGGTGGCGCTGGCCGCCTGCTGGCGAGTGCCCAATGTCTAGGAGAAAAGGGTAGCGCCTTATTTACCCTGCGCAGAGAGGCTCTGCTCGCCCTGATACTCGTTGCGCAGGCAGCGCAGCAGCAGCTCGGTGGCGGGGCCAAGTGATTCGGGAGAGAGGGTAAGCAGGTAGGTGTAGAGGTGGCGTTCGTTGCCGCTCTCCAGATCGAGCTGCACAAGCGCGCCGGAGGCCAGCTCAGCTTCCACCAGATGGCGTGGCAGCCAGGCGTAGCCGAGACCCTGCAGGATCATGCTGATCACCTCGTGATAGTGCGTCGCTTTCCAGCCGGTATCATCCGCGTCGTTCCAGTCCACCGAGCGGTGAATGGGGGGATGAAGGCTGATCTGGTTGTGGCTGGTGAGGTCATCGAGGCTGATGGGCCCCTCCAGCTGGGCCAGCGGGTGGTTGGCGGCGCAGAGAGGGCGCAGGCACACCTCGTCCAGCACCAGCCCGGTGCGATCCCCCGGCAGATGTTCCGAGAGCATCAGATCCCCCGGCTGCAACGCATTGAAATGGCAGTGAATACGCTCGTGCAGATTGACCCGGCAGCCACGGCTGCGGGGGTAGAAGTGGGCCAGCGCACGGTAGAGGCGCTCCCTTGGCTGTAGCGCCGAGACGTAGAGGTTGATCTGCGGCTCCCACTGCCGTTCCAGGTTATTGGCCAGATTTTCCAGCTCCTCCACTTGCTGGCTCAACTGGCGCGCCCGCTTGAGGAAGATCTCCCCCGCCGGGGTCAGCACCGCTTTGCGGCCACGCACCTCCAGCAAGGGCACCCCCAGACTCTGCTGCAACTTCGCAACCGCATGGTTGAGGGAGGACTGGCTCTTGTTCAGCGCCTCGGCCGCCTGGGCGTAGCCGCCACAGTCGACTACTGCCTGAAAGATCCGCCATTGCTCAAACGTGCTTTTGGGACGAAACATAGTTCAACCTGATTGGAGAGGGTGGAGTCAGGGAGATGCAGGGAGCCGAGGCTCCCTATTCAATTTAACCCCTGTCTCGCAATAACCCGGTTATTTTGTTGATTTATTTGGGCTGCGCCGCTTTCCTGGCTTATTTGGGCTGCGCCACAAAGGTCTGGCCGGTTTTGCCCCGGCTGTCGCTTCCCATCAGATAGAGGTAGAGCGGCATCAGGTCGGCCGGAGTCTTGAGGTTCATCGGATCTTCCGCCGGGAAGGCGCTGGCCCGCATCTTGGTCCGGGTGCCACCCGGGTTGAGGGTATTGACCCGCACGCCGGTGTTTTCCAGCTCGTCCGCCAGCACTTCCATCATCCCCTCGATGGCAAATTTGGAGATGGCGTAGGTGCCCCAGTAAGCCCGTCCTTTGCGGCCCACACTGGAGGAGGTGTAGACGATGGAGGCATCGCCGTGCTCTTTGGCGCTCTGGCGAACCAGCGGCAGCAGCGCCTGGGTCAGCAGAAATTCCGATTTGACGTTGACCTGCATCACCTCGTCCCACTCCTTCTCCTGAATGTGCTCGAAGGGGGAGAGGGTGCCGAGCAGTCCGGCATTGAACAGAATGCCGTCGAGGCGACCAAACTGGCGGGTGAAGGTGGTGGCCAGTCCACGATAATCGGCGGCGGTTGCGGTTTTCAGATCGAGCGGGACGATGGCGGGCAGCGGGTGACCGGCAGCCTCAATCTGGTCATAGACGGCTTCAAGTTTGGCACTGGTGCGGCCGAGCAGGATCACGGTAGCGCCGTGGGCGGCATAGGTGAGGGCGGCTTCGCGGCCGATCCCGTCTCCGGCACCGGTGACCAGAATGACCTTCTCCCTGAGCAGATCGCGGGGGGCCTGATAATCGAGCATGGCAACTCCTGTTAACAAATTCCGGCCATAAGTGCATGGCAATCGAGGCCAAGTGTACTGATCCGCGCCTCGGTTTGACCAGCTCATCGCCGAAAAAATGTGAAGAAAATAGAGGGGTTGTGAGTATCAGGTTGGATTTTTAACGGCTTGATGCAGAGTTTTTGCGCGCGTCCGGCAAACTCCCTAGAATGTGACAAAACCGATCCTCTCTGGAGTCCACCGTGACATTTTTGACCGAATATGGCCTGTTTCTGGCCAAAACCGTGACCTTTCTGCTGGCCATCGGCGCCATCGTCCTGATGGTGGTCAGCAGTCGTCAACCCAAGGCGCGCAAGGGCGAGCTGGTGGTGACCGATCTTTCTAACGAGCTGGAGCAGGGGCAGTTTGCACTCAAGAGCGCACTGTCCAGCAAGGCCGAGCGCAAAGTGCTGGAGAAGCAGCAGAAAGAGGAGCAGAAAAAGCGTGCCAAGGCGGGTGACGAACGCAGCCGGCTGTTCGTTATCGATTTCAATGGCAGCATGGATGCCAAAGAGGTTGCATCACTGCGCGAAGAAGTGAGCGCGGTGATCGGCGTAGCACAGCCGGGCGACGAGGTGCTGCTGCGCCTTGAGTCCGGTGGCGGTGTGGTGCATGGCTACGGTCTTGCCGCTTCCCAGCTGCAGCGGCTGCGTGACAAGGGGATCAAGCTTACCGTGGCCATCGACAAGGTGGCTGCGAGCGGCGGCTACATGATGGCCTGCGTGGCGGATCAGATCCTGGCGGCGCCGTTTGCCATCGTGGGCTCCATCGGGGTGATCGCCCAGATGCCGAACTTCAACAAGCTGCTGAAAAAGCACGACATCGAGTTCGAGATGCACACCGCAGGTCAGTACAAGCGTACCATCACCATGTTTGGCGAGAACGATGATCTGGGGCGCGAGAAATTTCGTGAGGAGCTGGCCGCTATCCACGAGCGCTTCAAGCAGTTTGTTGCCGAGCACCGGCCGCAGCTCGATATCGATCTGGTCACCACCGGCGAGCACTGGCTGGCGAGTCAGGCCAAGGGATTGGGGCTGGTGGATAGCCTCTGTACCAGTGATGACTACCTGCTGGCGCAGGCCAGCCAGCACAAGGTGGTAGGCATTCGCTACAGCCGGCCCAAGAGCCTGACCCAGAAATTGGGGCAGCAGGGCGCACAGGCGCTGGAAGCCGGGCTTGGCCGCCTGTGGCAGCAGAGCCCCTGGCGCTGAGTCGCGACCCGCACCGGGCGTGACAAGTGGTGAGCGAGGCCAGTCGGGGCAATCCGGCTGGCCTCGTTTTTTGGCCACGTTGCAGGGCGTGTTGCCGATTGCAACACTGTGGCGAGGAAGGTTGTCTCCATTCAACTCCTCTGTTACAACTGAAGGCTTTCCCCTTTCAATGCAGGGCCTACGGGCCAGGGAGCATGCCAATGCCATGGAGCACCTTCAGGCAATTTACCCCGCTGGTCTGGATCGTCATTCTGGGCACCTTCATGGTGCGCACCAGCTACTACATGGTGTGGCCCTTTCTTTCCATCCTGCTCTATCGGGAGTATGACCTCTCGGCAACCCTCATCGGCCTGCTGCTGGGGGGCTCGGCAGCGCTCTCGACGCTGGTGAGTTTCTACGGCGGTTGGCTTTCTGATCGCTTCGGGCGGAACAGCATTCTGCTCGGCGGTTGTCTAGTGGCGATGCTCTGTTTTGGTTTGCTCGGCTTTTCCCACTCCGTACTCTGGCTTGGCGTCGGAGTGATGGGGAGCGGGCTTGCCTCCGGGCTTATCGATGCGCCTGGCAAGGCGCTGATGGCTGATAGCCTGGCGTCGGCCAAGGCGCGGGAGCTGGCTCTGCACCTGCGCTATTTCCTGCTCAACCTCGGCGCCGCGCTGGGGCCGTTGCTCGGGGTGACGCTCGGGATCAATGCCCAGCAGGAGACTTTCCTCTTTCTGGCCACGAGCTATCTGCTGCTGGGTGTCGCCTTTGGCTGGGGCTTTCGTCGGGCGGGTTCCTCTGACAGGAATAGCGCAGCCGGTCCCGGCTTGCGCGATGCCATCCAGGTGTTGCTGGCGGATCGCGCTTTCCTGCTGCTGGTGATGGCCAATCTGCTGATGGTATTGGTCTACTCCCAGTTTCACTCGCCACTGGTTCAGTACCTGACCCGCGCCGGTATGCCGCAGGTAGCCGAGCTGGTTGCCTTGCTGGTGGCGACCAATGCCCTGACGGTGGTGTTGCTGCAGTTCCCGCTGCTGCGGCTGCTCTCGCGCTGGCCGGTGCGGGTGCGGCTTCATATCGGCATGGCTCTGTTTCTGGCGGCCCAGCTGCTGTTTGCCGCAGGGGATCCGCTGGTGCGTAGCCACTGGTTTGGCGCTGTGCTGTTGCTCAGTATCGGCGAGACCATCCTCTTTCCACTGCTCAACGTGCTGATCGACCAGATGGCGCCCGGCCATCTCAAGGGGAGCTATTTTGGTGCCAGTGCACTGGCAGGCTTGGGCAGCGCCGTCGGGGCTCTGCTGGGGGGCTGGATCCTGGAGCAGTGGAGTGGACAGCTGCTATTCCTGCTGATGGCGCTGCTCTGCGTGGCCATCTTCTGGCTCTATGAACGGGGAGCCCGCGTGCGGCACCCTGCGGCAGCCGTGTCGAAGCCCGGCAGCAACTGAGTGCTCAATGGCGCTCTTTGGGGGAAACTGTCTTGAGGGCTCGCTTGGCGGCATACATCCGCTCGTCCGCCAGCCGGATCAGGTTTAGCCCCTCGTCGTAATGTTCGGGGCCGGTCTGCACTATGCCGATACTGAGGGTGATCCCGGCCAGTTGATCCTTTATCGCCTGGGTCAGTCGCTTGAGATAGATATCCCGCGCCTGCGCCTCGTTGCAGTTGGGCAGGATCAGGCAGAACTCATCCCCGCCATAGCGAAAGCAGCAGTCTTCGCTGCGAAAGACCTGACGGATGCAGGTACCGACGGTGCGCAGGATCTCGTCCCCGCGCTGGTGCCCCTCGCTGTCGTTGATCTGCTTGAAGTTGTCGATATCGAGGTAGGCGATGGCCACCGGTTCGGCCCGTCGCTGGCAGGAGCGCAGCGTCAGCTGCAGCTGATCGTTGAGGTGGCGAACGTTGAGCAATCCCGTCAGCGCATCGGTGCGGTTGAGCTCCTCCAGCTGATGGGTGCGCTCGCGAACCTTCTGTTCGAGGCTTTTCGCATAGTTCTCCGATTTCTCTCTGGACGACTCGATCTCTGACACCAGGCTGCGGATATAGGTCTCGAAGACCAGCGTGATGTCGA
This sequence comes from Aeromonas sp. L_1B5_3, assembly GCF_963866575.1. Classification (NCBI taxonomy): domain Bacteria; kingdom Pseudomonadati; phylum Pseudomonadota; class Gammaproteobacteria; order Aeromonadales; family Aeromonadaceae; genus Aeromonas; species Aeromonas sp. L_1B5_3. Next base: position 3,909 of record NZ_CAWMDN010000167.1, on the reverse strand, counting down.
ACAGGATCAGCTTGTCCAGCGCCGCCAGCATGGCGATCCGCTCGCTCTCGTTGCCGATTTGGTCAAAGATGTTTTCGATCAGCAGCGCCTTGAGGGTGTTGATGGCAGCCAGATAGAGCTTGGGTTCGACGCCGATCCGCTTGTGCACCAGCCCGATCCGCAGCCGGTTGTTGACGTACTCCAGATCGTAGAGACCGCTGAACAGATCGAGAATGTAGCGCCGCTGGGCGGCTCGCAGCCGGTTGAGGGTATCGGCATCGCCTATCAGCAGGGCAATCTCGGTTATAGCTGTTTGCTGCTGGTAAAACTTGTCGACCAGCTCATCGATATGGGGCTCGATCTTGCCGCTGTAACTTGCCAGCAGAGCGACATCCTGTTCGTTCAGCAAAAGCAGCTCTTTGCGATGGGCAATTTCAAATTCGGTGATCCGCATCTGCTCCAGCAGGGTCTGTTCCGTGGGTTTCATCGCTGCTCTCTATCAAGGGGGCCGGCAGGACTCCGTGTCGCTGCCGTAGCCTTATTGGAAATAATTTGCAATTGATAGTGTAGACACTTGTGGGATGGAGACTGAAATGGCTCTTGTCGACAGAGCCATTTCATCGGGCTGGATCGTCAGGCGAGCGGTATTAGAAGGTCAGTACCTTGTCAGCGGCGAGGGTCCACTGGGCCAGCATCGGCAGGGTGCCGATCTCGATACCCTCGATCAGCGGCAGGGAGGTGATACCACGAGCATCGGTGCAGGTTTTGCACAGGCGAATGGTGACCCCTTGTGCCAGCAGGATCTCCAGCATCTGGCGCAAGTTGTATCCTTCGGCCGGAGCCTGACCGGCCAGCGCCGCGCTCACCGCATCAGACATCAGGAACAGCTTGAGGCTGGCACCGCCCTGTTCGTTGAGGGCAATGGCCAGACGCAAGGCATTGAACAGGGATTCGCTGCCATAGGGGGCACCGTTGGCAATCACCACAATTTGTTGATTCATAAGAGACTCCCGATTGGAAAGAGCGCCATTGTAGAACCAATAAGGTGGCAATTGCGTGATATGACACAACTTCTGTCGCACCTTTTTCCCGCTTGCTTGACCCTGCTGCCGATCGAGGTTTTTATGGTCAGCTCGCAAACAAGACCGGATGAATCGAGATGTGGAAAGTATTGGGAGCCGGCTTGCTGCTGTTGGCTGGCTCGGCCTGTGCCAGTCAGCCTGTCGGTTGCAAGGCCCGCCTGCAGGCGGTCAACGAGCAGCTGGTGTTTGCCAAAGCACACAACAATGCCGGGCAGATTGCCGGGCTGGAGCAGGCCGCGCGTAATATCAGGGCCTACTGTTCCGACGAAGGGCTCCTCAAGGAGCAGAAACAACGGGTAAGCAAGCTGCGGGGAGAGGTCAATGAGCGCCTGCTTGAACTGCAGGAGGCCAGAGTGTCCGGCAAACCGGGCAAGGTAGCCGACAAGCAGAGCAAGCTGGAACAGGCTCAGACCGACTTGCTGGAGGCGCAGCGGGAGCTGGGTGAGCTGAACCGGTTGGTCAACAAAAAGTAGTGCCCATTCGATGAGCGGGGATCAAAAAGGCCGGGATAACCCGGCCTTTTGCATTTATTGCCTGTGCATCCGCACAAACTTCTCCATCAGCTGATCTTCGGTCTCCACATGGGCGGGATCCCAGATGATGCAGTCGATGGGGCAGACACTGATACAAGTAGGCTTCTCGTAGTGACCGACGCACTCGGTGCAGCGGCCGGGGTCGATCTCGTAGATCTCCTCCCCTAAGCTGATTGCCTGGTTCGGGCACTCGGGATCGCACATGTCACAGTTGATGCACTTGTCGGTGATGAGCAGCGCCATCTCAAGCCGCCGTATGGGGGTTGCGCGTGTCTTCGCGATCCCCGAGGTTGCGCAGCAGGATGCCGAAGTTCACATCCAGATCTTTGGGGACCGGCACATAGACCACGTGACCATTGCCCGGCGCGGTGTCGATGAGCTCGCCCTTGCGGTTCTCCATCTGCTCCAGATTGAAGCGGACGTTGCCCTGCGGGGTCATCAGCTCCAAGCTGTTGCCAACCAGGAACTTGTTCTTCACTTCCACTTCCACCATGTCGCCACGGCGACCGGTGATCTCGCCGACAAACTGCTGGGTGTCGGAGACAGAGTAGCCGTAGTCGTAGTTCTGGTATTCGCTGTGGTTGTGACGGCGCAGGAAGCCCTCGGTATAGCCGCGGTGAGCCAGGTTTTCGAGGGTGCCCATCAGGCTGCGATCGAACGGACGACCCGCCACTGCATCGTCGATGGCCTTGCGATAGACCTGAGCGGTGCGGGCGCAGTAGTAGAAGGACTTGGTGCGGCCTTCGATTTTCAGCGAGTGAACGCCCATCCTGGTCAGACGCTCAACGTGCTCGATGGCACGTAGGTCCTTGGAGTTCATGATGTAGGTGCCGTGCTCGTCCTCAAACGCGCTCATGTACTCGCCCGGACGGTTGGACTCCTCCAGCAGCACCAGTGCATCGCTCGGCTTGCCGAGGCCCAAAGTCGGGTCAACTTTCTGCACCGCGATAGGTTCCTGACGATGGACGATCTGGCCAACTTCGTCTTCCTTGCCCTCGTGTACCTTGTACTCCCAGCGGCAGGAGTTGGTGCAGGTGCCCTGGTTGGGGTCACGCTTGTTGATATAGCCGGAGAGCAGGCAACGGCCGGAGTAGGCCATGCACAGCGCCCCGTGAACGAACACTTCCAGCTCCATCTCCGGCACCTGCATGCGGATCTCCTCGATCTCGTCCAGCGACAGCTCGCGGGAGAGGATGACCCGGGTAAGACCCATCTGATGCCAGAACTTCACCGTGGCCCAGTTAACCGCGTTGGCCTGCACTGACAGGTGAATAGGCATATCAGGGAAAGCTTCGCGCATCATCATGATGAGACCGGGGTCGGACATGATCAGCGCATCCGGCTTCATCTCCACCACCGGACGCATGTCGCGGATAAAGGTCTTGAGCTTGGAGTTGTGGGGCTGGATGTTGGCCACCACGTAGAACTGCTTGCCAAGGGCATGGGCTTCGTTGATGCCAAGCTGCAGGTTCTCGTGATCGAATTCGTTGTTACGCACCCGCAGGCTGTAACGGGGTTGGCCGGCATAGACGGCATCGGCGCCATAGGCGTAGGCGTAACGCATGTTCTTGAGGGAACCTGCGGGGGAGAGCAATTCTGGTCTAAACATGTCGGACTCTTCGTATCTGATTGCAAATCAGGAAGGCACTACCTAATAGCGCCGAATAATCAATGACTTACATTGATTTTTTTGGTGTGTATAGTCGTGTATAGTTGGGATCTCCCAACACCCTAATATTTTACCACCAAACCCAGCTGCCAGCCACGCACACAGCTTGGCTGAGTTGATTTCGGATGCATCCGTGCTAGCAGAGCGGTAGGTCGCAACATATGACTTGTGTCGAACTCATCCGGAGCTTGCTAGAAGGGAACTACTAGCTGATGCGAGATCAACAGACACTATTGGCCTCATGGGCTGGGTCATTTTTGTTTTTTGCGGACTATGAGTTGAACGGAAATGTGGTAACGACAGGTAGTTATGGACAACAATAGAGATACACTAATGTCATTTTCTTGGATGTGGCCCTATGCAGCGTAAGCTGCAATCATCAAAGCCGTCGCGTATACGAAATGGCCAAGCCACTTTCGATATCACTCCCTCTTTAGATGATATCTGGCACTCCTTCCCCGCCCGACGCCCAGCGTCAGACAGCCATGAACGAAATCGTTAAAGTAATTTATGGGTACACAGGAGATATTCAGCGGAGATGTATATGTCACGAAAAATGGAGTTTCGAAGCTGTTCATCATGACTGCGGAGTATCACGCACATGAGCGGGCACTACATCAGCATGCTAGGGAAGGTGCGAACAAGT
>NZ_CAWMDN010000166.1:0-9298 GCF_963866575.1 Aeromonas sp. L_1B5_3 | reverse complement strand
GATGATCCTGACCGAGCTTTTCGAGATCCGGTGCTAGCCGGTCTTTGCTGCGCTTCCAGGTGATCTTGCCATCGGCAAACAGCCCGGCTGTCGCTTCACCCAAGGTCGCTTGCAGCCGCTGTTTGAGTTGTGACTCCTGCAGCTCGACAGCTTCCTTTTGCTGACGTAAGCGCAGTAGCTCCCCAAACAGCTGGTTAAACTCGGGAGAATCCGAGAGATCCAGCGTCTGACCATCATCGCGGGGAAAGAGCCAGCTCAGGGCATTGGCGGCATCGCTGGAGCCGTCAGGATCGGGCTGCTGGTCTTGTTGCACCATCTGCCAGAACTGCGCTTCCCGCTCGGTGAGATCCTGGATCTTCTCCTCATCGCGCTCGATGCGGTAAATCCGAAAATCCTGGCCGCCGATCAGCACTGCCACCTCAGCCCAGGCATGGCCGGTAACCGCCAATTGATGCAGTACCTGACACTGATAAGCCACCGGCACACCTTCCTCCCACTGGGGGGCGCTGTGATAGCTGGCGGTCTTGATCTCCAGAATGCCCGGCCCATCGGGATGGCCGACTACCTCCCGATCGAGGTTGGCGAGCATGAAGGGTTGCTCGGGGTGTTGCAGCACAGCATTGACCCGTCGCACACGAAAGCCGGTGCGTTTGGCATAGACCTGCGCTAACACAGGCTCCAGCTCAATGCCCCACAGCACGGCTTCCTTGTGTGAGATATCCTCCGGCTCCTTGCGACCGGTCTTCTCCAGCCAGAGGCTGAGCGGGCATTTGTAGGGGGAGAGCCCCACTGCGACGGCGGCATCGGAGGAACCAATGCCGAGTTTACGGATAGCGAGCCACTGCTCGCGGGTTAACTGGGTAGTAGAGGCTAGCCGCAGGGCTTGGCCATATTTGGCTTTTGCTTTCATGACTATTCCTTGTTGACGGCATAAATGGCTACGCCCGGATTGGCTTGCGCCAGTCCGGGTGAGGTCGTTATGCGATTTGAATGGGGAAGCGTAATTACTGCAGCAGAGTGAGTGCCTGATTCAGGGCTTGGGATTTGAGTTGGGCCCCCTGACCAAACCAGGCGGAGTCGAGCCGGTGATCTTGGCTGCGGGCACGGCGGTGGTGATCCACGTATTCAGTGACCGCATTGACCAGCCCCCAGGCGGTATTGCGGGAGCTCGCAAGTTCTGAGCCCATGCCTGCGCCCTGATAGAGCTCATGCAGCCGTTGTACCGGCTTGGTGAGAATGATGTTCTCCTCATCGAGCGGTTGCGCCAGCAAGTCGCTGAAAAAGCGCAGCGCCTCTTCGGGGGCTACGGGCCGCTGTGCCAGCGCCTTGGTCTGGATTTTGAACTCATCCCAATGGGAGAGCCCCAGCCCAAGCGACTCTTTGACAGCAGCGGCGTCGAACTGAGTGGAGTGGGGCACCTTGATGGCGCCGGTAGCGCCACGCAGTGCCATCTGCAGGGTGTTATTGCAAACCACCCGCAAAGAGGTGAACTGCGCCGTGGTGCAGAGCGTGCCGTCGCAGCTGGTCGCCAGCAGCAAATAGGACTTTACCAAGTCATTGCCTTTGAGCTTTAGGTCCTGACCTGTTTTAGCCAGAGCCCACAGCTTGCGGCCGCCTTTAAGCGAGCCTGCTGTTTCCAGCTCAAAGCCACCGGCTTCTACCAGATCTTGATAGAAGTGCAGCACCTCGTGAGGCTGTACCACGTTGTAGCGACTTGAGACCACCGATAGGGGGGCGAGGGTATCGGAGCGATACAGCACCTTGCTATCGCTGTAGGGACGGATATGCAGTGCATCGGAGGCGACGTTAAACATTACGTCACTCTGCTCAATGGTCCAATTCATCCCGGCTGCCTGCAGCCAGATATCGAGAGATTGTTGCGGGGGCAAGACATTGCCAAGGCCATGCCAAGGGGTTTGGCCGGTGTAGGCCATGGTGTCGATCAGGTGAGCCATATCTCCTCCAGGAATTGTGAAATGCAGACATCAGCCTGCTAACTCATGGAGGTGATGTAGGTTTGAAAGTTTATTGAATAGGATGTAGTCGTGTTTTTATTTGTGTGTGCTGTTAAGCAGCATACAGGTTGTTATGTTTGGACAATGCCCTTCATTGGAGATGTGGGTGCAGGATTGGTAAAAGAGGCTCAATCATGAAGGGTGTTTATAGCGTAGGCTAAAGCGTAGGCAGGTAAATAAATTTCAAAAAAACGCATTAAAATCAACATGTAAATACCCTTGCATCATGGGCGTGTGGGCGCTGAGATTGGCGCTTGGCGCGACGCCAGTAGCTTGGTGTTGTGCGGTCATGTTCTATTCCAGAAGGGGCCTCTGCGGGCCCGGGTCTGCGGTGATGAGCCTTGAGCTTGATGGCGCCATTCTACACATAAGCGCTGCGCCGGGGGAGGTTGGCTCACACCACCATTTGGCTGATGCGAGCCATCTGCCTTGTGACAATCAGCTCAGTTGCGAGGGGCTGCGGCGGGATCGCATAATGTGCCCTTTACACGCATCAGAAGGAGCTGTGATGAAACTGGACGCAGAGATAGAGCATCTCGCCATCGAGCTGGGGCGTGCCCTTGGTCAACGGGGCTGGCTGGCGGCGACCGCCGAATCCTGTACCGGCGGTGGAGTGGCTACGGCCATCACAGACATCGCGGGTAGCTCCGGCTGGTTCGATCGCGGTTTTGTCACCTACACCAACGAGGCCAAACAGCAGATGCTGGGGGTGAGCCGCGAGAGCCTTGAGCGGCACGGCGCGGTGAGCGAGGCGGTGGTGCTGGAGATGGCCCGCGGCGCGCTGGCGCACTCGTCTGCCTCCATCAGCGTTGCTATCAGTGGCATCGCCGGCCCCGGCGGCGCGACCGAGGGCAAGCCGGTCGGCACCGTCTGGTTCGCCTGGGCCGACAGCAATGGCCGCCACCACTCCCTGCTGGCCCGCTTCGACGGGGATCGCCGGCAGGTGCGCCAGCAAGCGGTGAGACAGGCCTTGTCGGGTCTGTTGGCCCTGCTCAGATAAATTGGGCTTGATACTGTATGAATAGACAGTATACTTAGCCCAACTTCATTTTTACTCACGATTTCCAGCGGAGATTGGCATGGATCAGAACAAACAGAAGGCACTGGCGGCTGCGCTGGGTCAGATTGAAAAGCAGTTCGGCAAAGGCTCCATCATGCGTCTGGGCGACAGCAAGACCATGGATATCGAGGCCATCTCCACCGGCTCCCTCTCTCTGGACGTGGCGCTGGGGATCGGTGGTCTGCCGTGCGGTCGTATCGTCGAGATCTACGGCCCGGAATCTTCCGGTAAAACTACGCTGACCCTGCAGGTTATCGCCGAAGCCCAGAAGAAGGGCAAGACCTGTGCCTTCGTCGATGCGGAGCACGCACTGGATCCCATCTATGCTGCCAAGCTCGGCGTCAACGTCGACGACCTGCTCATCTCCCAGCCGGATACCGGTGAACAGGCGCTGGAGATCTGCGACATGCTGGTGCGCTCCAACGCCGTTGACGTCATCATCGTCGACTCCGTGGCAGCCCTGACTCCGAAAGCGGAAATCGAAGGCGAGATGGGTGACTCCCACGTTGGTCTGCAGGCCCGTCTGATGTCCCAGGCGCTGCGCAAGCTGACCGCCAACATCAAGAACGCCAACTGCCTGTGCATCTTCATCAACCAGATCCGGATGAAGATCGGCGTCATGTTCGGCAGCCCGGAGACCACTACCGGTGGTAACGCGCTCAAGTTCTACGCCTCAGTGCGTCTGGATATCCGTCGTACCGGCGCCATCAAGGAAGGCGACGAAGTGGTCGGTAACGAGACCCGCGTCAAGGTAGTGAAGAACAAGGTGGCACCTCCCTTCAAGCAGGCCGAATTCCAGATCTTCTACGGTGCCGGCATCTCCAAAGAGGGAGAGCTGGTGGATCTCGGCGTCAAGCACAAGCTGATCGACAAGGCGGGTGCCTGGTACAGCTACAACGGCGAGAAGATTGGTCAGGGCAAAGCCAACGTGATGAAGCTGTTCGCCGAGAACAAGGCGCTGGCTGGCGAAGTGGAAGCCAAACTGCGCGAGCTGCTGCTCTCCGGTGCCGTACCTGTCGATGACAAGGCTGCATCGGTTGAGGCAGAAGAGTTCGATGCCGAAAGCGAACAAGAGTTCGAATAAGGAACAAAGGAAGGCCGGGTAGATACCCGGCCTTGTTATTTATGATGGTAGATGAATCCGTGACCGAATCGCTCGAGCCCGCCGAGCCGACCTTTGCCGAACAGCTGGCCGCTGCCCGCGGCTATGCCATGCGCAGTCTGGCCCGCCGCGAGAGTGCCGAGTCGGAGCTGGCCAGACGCTTGCGCCAGCAGGGCTATCAGGAAGAGGTGATCGAGGCGGTGGTCGACTACTGCCGCGGTTATAACTGGGTCAATGACGAGCGATATGGTGCCATGGCGGTGCGGGCCGGTGCCGCCAAGGGACATGGCCCGCTCAAGATCCGTTTCGAGCTGCGTCGTAAGGGGCTGGATGATGGCCAGATCGATGCCGCCTTCGAGCAACCCGAGCTGGACTGGTTCGAGCTTGCCTTCGAACTGCTGGAGCGACGGGCAAAAATTGCCGATCTGGCCGATTTCAAGCTGCGGATGAAGTGGCTCAAATATCTGCTGGGGCGCGGCTTCACCCAGGATCAGGCCCGTTACGCCATCTCGGCCCTGCAGGAGCGGGAGGAGTAACGCCACTGCGTGGCAACAGTCGTTTTACCTCTTCTTGTGGCAGGTTTTTCCTGCCGGCTCAGTAGGTTGCGAGCGCAATTCCGAAAAAGCCGCCTTTTGTTCATCTCATCCCTCTTTCTGCGCTGCTTTTTTGCCTCTCGATAGTGAAAAAAGCCACTGTGAGCAGTGGCGCTCTTTTCTGGCCCGTTTATGTGCGCTTTTTCGCCCGTGGCGGCCCTGTCCGTTTTACTTTACCCCGCAGAAAACTTACATTAATGCGGTTAAAAGTCCGTATTCGAATCAAGCAGGATTTTCCATGTATATGTCCACGTCAGAGATTCGCGCTGCGTTTCTCGAGTATTTCCGTTCCCAGGGGCACCAGGTTGTCTCCTCCAGCTCGCTGGTACCGCATAACGACCCGACCCTGTTGTTTACCAACGCGGGTATGAACCAGTTCAAGGACGTGTTCCTTGGCGCAGACAAGCGTGCCTACAATCGCGCGACGACTTCCCAGCGTTGCGTGCGTGCCGGTGGTAAGCACAACGATCTGGAAAACGTCGGCTATACCGCTCGTCACCACACCTTCTTCGAAATGCTGGGCAACTTCAGCTTCGGTGACTACTTCAAGCAGGATGCCATCAAGTTTGCATGGGGCTTCCTGACCGAGGTGCTGCAGCTGCCGAAAGATCGCCTGCTGGTGACCGTCTACGCGACTGACGATGAAGCTTTCGATATCTGGGAAAAAGAGGTCGGTGTCCCGGCCGATCGCATCGTGCGCATCGGTGACAACAAGGGGGCCCCTTACGCTTCCGACAACTTCTGGGCGATGGGCGATACCGGCCCGTGCGGTCCCTGCACCGAGATCTTCTATGACCACGGCGATCACATCTGGGGCGGCCGTCCCGGCTCACCGGAAGAGGATGGCGACCGTTTCATCGAGATCTGGAACGTGGTGTTCATGCAGTTCAACCGTCAGGCTGACGGCACCATGGAGCCGCTGCCGCGTCCGTCCGTGGATACCGGCATGGGTCTGGAGCGGATCTCCGCCATCATGCAGGGTGTGCACTCCAACTACGAAATCGACATCTTCCAGGCGCTGATCAAGAAAGCGGCCGAGATTGTTGGCACCACCGATCTGAGCAACCAGTCCCTGCGCGTCATCGCTGACCACATCCGCTCCTGCGCCTTCCTGGTGGCAGATGGCGTGATGCCGTCCAACGAAGGCCGTGGCTATGTGCTGCGCCGCATCATCCGCCGCGCCGTGCGTCACGGTCGCAAGCTGGGTGCGACCGACGTTTTCTTCTACAAACTGGCTGCCGAGCTGGCAGTGCAGATGAAGGATGTCGCTGCCGAGCTGATCGCCCAGCTGCCGCTGGTCGAGCGTGTGCTGCGCATCGAAGAGGAGCAGTTCGTCCGCACTCTGGATCGCGGTCTGTTGCTGCTGGAAGACGCTCTGGCCAACCTGGGCGATGCCAAGGTTATTCCGGGCGAAGTGGTGTTCAAGCTCTATGACACTTATGGCTTCCCGGCCGACCTGACTGCCGATGTGGTGCGCGAGCGCGAGATCGGCATCGACGAAGAGGGCTTCAAGGCCGAGATGGAGAAGCAGCGTGCTCGTGCCAAGGAAGCGTCCAGCTTCGGCGTGAACTACAACGAGATGCTCAAGCTCGACTTCGAGACCCCCTTCACCGGTTACAAGACCCTGAGCGAGCGCACTCGCGTGGTCGGTATCTACAAGGGTGTGGAAGAGGTGAGTGGTCTTATTGCCGGTGACGAAGCGGTCATCGTGCTGGAAGAGACCCCCTTCTACGCCGAGTCCGGCGGCCAGATTGGCGACAGCGGTACCCTGAAAGTGGACGACGGCATCTTTGCCGTGACCGACACCCTGAAAGCGGGCAAGGCGATCATCCACAAGGGCTACATGGAGTTGGGCACCCTGGAGAAGGGGGCCGAGGTCGAGGCCGTGGTGGATGCTGACCGTCGTCAGGCCATCGCCCTGAACCACTCCGTGACTCACCTGCTGCACGCAGCTCTGCGTCAGGCTCTGGGCGAGCACGTCACCCAGAAAGGTTCTCTGGTTGGGGCCGAGCGCATGCGTTTCGACTTCTCCCACTTCGAGGGGCTGACCATGGCGACCATTCGCCGGGTCGAGGAGCTGGTCAACAACCAGATCCGCGCCAATCACGAAATCACCACCCAGCTGATGGATCTGGAAGCGGCCAAGTCCGCCGGTGCCATGGCGCTGTTTGGTGAAAAATATGAAGACGACGTGCGCGTGGTGCGCATGGGCGACTACTCCACCGAGCTGTGCGGCGGTACTCACGCCAAGCGTACCGGTGATATCGGCTTCTTCAAGATCATCGCCGAGAGCGGTATCGCTGCTGGCGTGCGCCGTATCGAAGCGGTGACCGGCAAAGCGGCCATCGACTTCATGCATCAGGTTGGCGAGCAGATCGAAGAGGCTGCTGCCCTGGTTAAAGGTGACCAGTTCTGCATCGCCGACAAGGTTCGCCAGATGCTGGACAAGGCCAAGATGATGGAGCGCGAGCTGGAGCAGCTCAAGGCCAAGCTGGCCGCTCAGGCCGGTAACGACCTGCTGGGTCAGGTGATCGAGATCAACGGTCAGAAGGTGCTGGTTGCAGCGCTGGAAGGGGCCGATCCGAAATCCCTGCGCGGCATGCTGGACGAGCTGAAGAACCAGATGAAGTCCGGTGTTGTGTTGCTGGCAACCTGTGCCGATGGCAAGGTCAACCTGATCGCAGGTGTCACCAACGACCTGACCGGCAAGGTCAAGGCCGGTGAGCTGGTCAATCTGGTTGCCCAGCAGGTGGGTGGCAAGGGCGGTGGCCGTCCGGACATGGCACAGGCGGGTGGTACCCAGCCTGAGGCGGTGCCGGCAGCGCTGCAATCCGTTCACTCCTGGCTGGAAGAGCGCCTGTAATCGGGCGAGGTGATCTGTGGCACTCTATGTACAGAAGTACGGCGGCACCTCGGTCGGCACACTGGAGCGGATCGAGGCGGTAGCTGAGCGGGTCGAGCAGACCCGCGCCCAGGGACACGACGTGGTGGTGGTTGTCTCCGCCATGTCGGGCGAAACCAACCGGTTGCTGGGCATGGCCCAGCAACTGGATCCTGATGCCAACCGGCGCGAGATGGATGTACTGGTCTCCACCGGTGAGCAGGTCACCATAGCGCTGCTGGCCATCGCGTTGAACAAACGCGGTTGCCCGGCGGTCTCGATGACTGGCGATCAGGTACGGATTCATACCGATTCCGCCTATGGCAAGGCGCGCATCACCCACATCGACACCGAGCTGGTTCAGGCCGAACTGGCTGCGGGCAAGGTGGTGGTGATCGCCGGTTTCCAGGGCCGTGACGAGCATAACGCCATCACGACGCTGGGCCGCGGCGGTTCGGATACCACGGCAGTTGCCGTGGCGGCGGCCATCAAGGCCGATGAGTGCCAGATCTTTACCGATGTGGATGGGGTATACACCACGGATCCGCGCATCGAGCCCAAGGCTCGTCGTCTCGACACCATCACCTTCGAGGAGATGCTGGAGATGGCCAGTCTCGGCGCCAAGGTGTTGCAGATCCGCTCGGTGGAGTTTGCGGGCAAGTACCGCGTCCCGCTGCGGGTGCTGTCGAGCTTTGTCGACGGAGAGGGAACCTTAATCACATATGGAGGTGAGAGGATGGAAGCTCCCCTGGTATCCGGGATCGCTTTTAACCGCAACGAGGCCAGCCTGACCATTCTGGGTGTGCCGGACAGACCGACCGTGGCTGCGCAGATCCTGAACCCGATCAGCGACGCCAACATTGATGTCGACATGATTGTGCAAAATACCCTGGGAGATGGCACCGCCGACTTCACCTTCACGGTGAATCGTGACGACTACCGCCGTGCTCGTGCGCTGCTGGAGGAGACCGCCACTGAGCTGGGAGCCTCCTGCGTGCAGGGGAATGGCGAGATTGCCAAGGTCTCCATTGTCGGTGTCGGCATGTGGAACCATCCCGGTGTTGCGCGCACCATGTTCAAGGTATTGGGCGAGGAGGGGATCAACATGCAGTTGATTTCTACCTCTGAAATCAAAATCTCGGTGGTGATTGACGAGAAGTATCTGGAGCTGGCGGTGCGGGCCCTGCACGCCGCTTTTGGATTGGATCAAGCGCCCCAAGAGCAGCCTTTGGGCTAACAATCGCTGATTGATTTAGTTTCAACCATTTACCATATCGGTATCTTTGTAAGATAATGTCGCATATCGATATAAAAACAAAACAGGATACAGGAGCAAGCGAATGCTTATTTTGACTCGTCGTGTAGGGGAAACCCTGATGATTGGTGATGAAGTGACTGTCACCGTACTGGGCGTTAAAGGTAACCAGGTCCGTATCGGTGTTAACGCGCCGAAAGAGGTCTCCGTACACCGCGAAGAGATCTACCAGCGCATCCAGGCTGAGAAAGTACCGGGTCAATCCGGCTTCTAAGCGGCTTTAATGGCTGTGACAAGGCGACACCTCATGTGTCGCCTTTTGTTTTTTAAGGCCAGGCAAAACCGCGCTGCAAGGTGCAAAAGAGCGGGATAAGTGTCGATGCTGTCTCTTA
>NZ_CAWMDN010000165.1:0-10895 GCF_963866575.1 Aeromonas sp. L_1B5_3 | reverse complement strand
CTGGCGTGAGTAGTGGGAGAGAGCTAATTCTTGGGTCATCGTGACCTCCTAATCTCCTGCGACCGTGATGCTGAAGCATTCCAGCCGGCAGTAGGCGATGAAGTTGCGCTGCCAGATATCGAACAGCTCCCGCGCTTCGGCCAGTCGCAGTGGTCCCCAGCCCAACATGCTGTGCTCGCCGTCGAGGAAGTTGAAATCAAGCTCTTTACAAAGCTCCGCATCCTGGCCCAGCCCCTGATAGCTAAAGTCGGTAACGTAATCGAACAGCCAGTCGTCAAGGCCGCGCACCAGGCGTATTTCGACCGGGTGAACGCCACCTTGTTCGGCGCTGTAACCGGGGTTACGGAAGTTGAAGGTCAACTGAGTGCAGCGCCCCAGATCGAGATCGGTACGTTCGGCTTCTTGGCTGAGTAGAGCCAACAGAGCCTGACAAACGGGCAGGGCAAAGCCGTCCCGGTGAAAGGGAATCGTCATGGGTAGTGCTCCTTGTTGTGCGAGGGTAAGGCAGTGGCTCAGTCGGTGAGCCAGGACCAGAGGCGGCTTACTGCGTGAACGGCTAATGCGCCAGTTGCCAGGGGGACCCAGCTTGGCGATGTCGCGAGAGTGGTCAGGGTGATAGCTGAGGTGGCAAGCTTTATGCAGTCAGACGTTGTGCGCTCGCGGCTCAACACGGTCATAGCTGGGGGAATGATGGTGGTCTGCTGAGTACGGAGGGCTGCTTTCGCCACCGCCGTTGCTACCTGGCTAACCTGTGTCGAGTGGTGGATACCGTGGATGCACCACATCACGAAGTGTTCACAGTTACTGAACAACACATCGTACCGATGCTCGCCCAGCCGTGTACGGGCACGTTCGAGGCTCTCTGTTCGGTCATACCGCCTGACAGGGCAAAATTTGTACCAGACCGGCTTACCATCGGAAAACTCATCCAAAGAGGTCATCACGATTTCACCGGGTAGGCCGAGATTAGGCCCCTGATAGTGGATGACAAGGTCGCCCCCGACATAGAGGCCATGGTGGGTATAACCGAGGTGAGCGGTCACCAGATGATCGCCTGGGGTGAATCGAGACATGAAGTTAACTCCTTGTGGTCAGACATAAAAACGAAGCAGGGCACCTCGTGGGTGCCCTGTTATCAGTGTGGAAAAGTGACGATTCTATTTGTGTAACGTCAGGGTACGGGAATCCCAGGCCCAGGTGAGCTATTGGCTAAAAGCGTGGGCAAGGCGATCGGGCGGCAGCGCCAGCAGGCGGGATTGACCCAGGATCAGGTGGCAGAGCACCTTAATATCGGGATGGAAGCCGTCTCTCGGATGGAGCGCGGCATCGTGGTGCCGACCATTGCCCGGCTGGCTGAACTGGCTCAGTTGTTTGGCTGCGAGCTGGCCGATTTATTGCGCGAAACCAGCCCGCGCCCAACCGAGCAGGGTATCGTCTTGGGGCAGAAACTCGCCCGGCTGGACAGCGATGACCGGGCATTGCTGCTGGAGACGTTTGAGCGGTTGGTCGAGCGCCTGGCCAAATCCTGAGTTAGGGCGTACCGGGTGCCGGTGTGGCGTCCTTGCCTAGCTTGTTGGTTAACGGGGATGCCCGTGCTCGCGTTCCCCGTGGCTGGGCCACTGTTTGCGGTGCTGGTTCGGCAGTCGAATGTTCCCCTTCCTCCGCTTGGGGGTAAAATTCTTCCAGCAGCATCGGAACCTCTTCATCCACCTCCTCGAACTGACCATTGCGCAGAAGCGCCCGCGCCACGGTTTCCATCTCGCTAATCGTCAGTCCCGCCTCCTCATCCAGCATCGCTTCCTGCCGTGCCTGACCGACTGCCTCGGTCAGCGTCAGCTCGTCGCGCAGAGTCAGATCCACGTAGTAGACCGGGGTACGGTAGGACTGGGTGGTGCTCTTAGCCCTCAGCCGCAAGGTCAGCGGCAGGTAGCGGGTCAGGCCGCCACTCACCGCCTCGAAGTACTTGAGGCGTGCCGCCAGGGTTCGCACCGAGTTATAGCCAGTGGTACGAAAGATAAAGCTGCCGAGTTCATCCCCCTGTCCCTCCACAAACAGGTTGAGGCGTCCGTACAACTTGCAGCCCTGCTGCTGGCCGTAGGGACAGCGCTCCGGACCGGGGCAACTGACTTCCTCCATCCCTTGCGCCCCCACCCGTTTTGCCACCTCTCCATTGCCGACACAGAGCGGCCGTCCAGTCTGGCGGTCAAAGGCGCTGTACTCTGCCCGCAGGTTCAAATCGCTGTCATTGAACAGCACCCGCACCGGAATGGCGCGGATCTTGGCTTGCTCATGCCCTTGAGCGAACTGCTGATGCAAGGGATGGAGCAACCATCCCCCTTTCTGCTGTACCTGGGTGGTGAGGGTGAAACTGTCATCCTTCTCCGGCACCCATTTCCCATCTTTCTGTACCAGCCTGCCGATACAGATCCGCCCGATCACGGGCGGGGTAATCGCCAGTCCTTTGATCATGGTGTGTGTCTCCTGACAGCGTGAACTGCTTGAATGGTGAAACGGCGTGAGCCGGGCACCGGTTTGACGTAGTGGCTGAGTAGGTCGGGATGATCCTGCCCGAGCCGTTCCAAGTCCGGGGCCAGCCGATCCTTGCTGCGTTTCCAAGTGATCTTGCCATCGGCAAAGAGTCCTGCCGTAGCCGCTCCCAGCGTGGCCTGTAGCTGCTGCTTGATTTGTGATTCGCGTAGTTCCACTTCCTCTTTGTGTTCGCGCAGATGCAGCAACTCCCCGAACAGCTGATTGAACTCGGGCGAATCGGAGAGATCGACGGTCTCCCCATCATCACGAGGAAATAGCCAGGCCAGCGCCGAGCCAGCATCCTCGGAGCCATCGGGCTCGGGCTGTAGGCCACTGGTGACCTGATGCCAGAACTGCACTTCCCGTTCGGTGAGATCCCGGATCTTCTCCTCATCACGATCGATGCGATAAATCCGAAAATCCTGACCACCGATCAGCACCGCAACTTCCGCCCAGGCATGACCGGTGACGGCTAGCTGATGCAGTACCTGACACTGGTAGGCGACCGGTACGCCTTCCTCCCATTGCGGGGCACTGTGATAGCTGGCGGTCTTGATTTCGAGGATGCCGGGGCCGTCGGGGTGGCCCACCACCTCCCGGTCGAGATTGGCGAGCATGAAATGATGCTCGGGATGCTGGAGCACGGCATTGACCCGACGCACCCGATAACCAGTGCGCTTGGCGTAGACCTGTGCCAACACTGGCTCCAGCTCGATACCCCACAGTACAGCCTCTTTGTGGGAGATATCTTCCGGCTCCTTGCGACCGGTTTTCTCCAGCCATAGCGACAGCGGGCACTTATAGGGTGAGAGGCCCACCGCCACGGCGGCATCGGACGAGCCGATCCCCAGCTTGCGGATCGCCAGCCACTGTTCGCGAGGAAGGTCGGAGGTCGAGGCTAAACGGATGGCCTGACCGTATTTGGCTTTTGCTTTCATCGTGACTCCTTGTCAGCGGCATAAACGTCCCTACCCAGCCTGATGGCTGGGTAGGGGTCTATGACGGGTAAATAAAATGAATCGGTAGAGCGGGATTACTGCAGCAGAGTAAGGGCCTGATTGAGGGCCTGAGACTTTAGTTGAGCCCCCTGACCGAACCAGGCGGAATCGAGGCGATAGTCCTGACTGCGAGCACGACGGTGATGGTCCACATATTCGGTGACCGCATTGACCAAGCCCCAAGCGGTATTCTGGGAACTGGCTAACTCCGAGCCCATGCCTGCACCTTGATACAACTCATGGAGCTGTTGAACAGGGCGAGTAAGGATGATTTGATTATCTGCATCCAGCGGTTGGGCCAGCAAGTCGCTAAAGAAACGTAGCGCCTCTTCTGGGGCAACAGGACGGGCAGCCAATGCTTTGGTCTGGGTTTTGAATTCATCCCAATGAGCAAGTCCCAACCCTAATTCCTCTTTGACAATAGCCGGGTCAAATGTCGTCGAGTGAGAGACTTTGACTGCCCCAGTGCTATTACGCAACGCCATCTGCAGGGTGTTATTACAGACCACTCGCAATGAGGTAAATTGCGCCGTGGTGCAGAGCGTGCCGTCGCAGCTGGTTGCCAGCAGCAGATAGGACTTCACCAAGTCATTGCCTTTGAGTTTCAAGTCTTGGCCGGTACGGGCCAGCGCCCACAATTTACGGCCGCCCTTAAGTGAGCCAGCGGTTTCTAATTCAAAGCCGCCGATTTCCACTAAATCCTGATAGAAGTGCAGCACCTCATGGGGCTGTACCACGTTATAGCGTTGGGAGACGACCGACAGGGGTTCGAGCGTGTCGGATCGGTAAAGCACCTTGCTGTCTTTATAGGGGCGAATATGCAAGGCATCGGTAGCAACGTTAAACATCACATTGCTCTGCTCGATGGTCCAGTCCATTCCGGCAGCTTTAAGCCAGATCTCCAAGGATTGTCGTGGGGGTAAGATATTTCCGAGGCCGTGCCAGGGTGTTTGGCCAGTGTAGGCCATGGTATCGATGAGATGAGCCATATATCAATCTCCAATGAAAAAGGGGCTGGCAAAGCAGCTCCAGAGGTAGGTTCATAGAGAGAATATATATCTGAAATTTATTTGATTGAAGGTAATCGGAATGCAAGGTGACAGCACAGCACCATAAAATCAGACGGTGCTATATGAAAATGCCAGACGGCCGCCAGTAATGTTTTGGGGTTCATTTGCAGCTGATATTTTTGATATTCCAGATATTTTTGATATTCGTATCTGAAAGTATCTGGAGGGGCATGCTTGATGGGGTGCAGGAATCTTGATGACAAGGGGCTAAGAAGTAACCATTCACCAGAGTAGAAGTAGGTAGTGCGCTATTATATCGCCCGTGTACTAACCTACGCTAGGGTAACTTGCACCGACCAAAACAATAAAGTAACCACATATTCAAAGCATTCTTCGCAGTCTAGTTTTGTTAGGCAAAAGTGGCCTCATATGCCATAAACAATAATCCAACGATGTTGGATTTTTCACCCAACCTGATAATGTTTTTAACATTGTCACCAGGAACAGATAAATACGCTACGATACTTCTATAGTCTAGGAGGCAGATCGCGAGAGTCGTTCCTTTAAGACAGTGGATTAGGTTATCATTTAATTCCGCTCTAGTTACTATTTTGTTTCTAACTAAATCATTTGCAAAGCTTACAGGGTCGCTATCATCGAAATTGATCTTATCTAGCCCAATCAAAATTTTACCGCATATAAAATTAAGACGTTCAAGTGAATCGTGACAAATTAACTTGGAATCATAATTGACCTTATGAATATTCACGGTCCGAACACTCTGCTCTAAAGCACATGTACGTTGATTGTGAGGCGGGGTAGTATGTCGCGCGATGGTAAAATTATAACTATAGATAGCTCGTGCTATGTACAGATTGTACTTGCTGTATTCATTCACACTAAAAAACATAGAATATTTATAATACGTGTTTTTAGAAAGCCAGGAGTTTAAATGATTAGGTGTGAATACAGGAATGAGCATATCCCCCTGATAATTTAAGGTGTCATTAAGTTGTGGTAGTAATGATATGTTTTTTACAGTTGCTCTTCTTTGGTTGTGATTTAATCCTATTGCAAGTACACCCAATGCGTATTTATTTGACCCATACTTAAATAATTCCACTTCACTTAAGCTGTCTATTATGTCTAGAGCTTCTTCTGGTGAATCTTCTTTGATGTAATTGAGTATCAGCAGTAAAGGTGCATGCTGATAAAAATAACTATAATATTCATTGTCAATGTCATTTGCCAGTTCTACAATTGTAGAGAAGTGATTGACATCAAACACAATATAGTTTGTTTTGTCCGGAGTTGCGCTTTGGTTGTACTCAACCTTAATGTATCCATTATCATTTTTCAGGTGGCAAAAATAAGATACATGTGGAGGAAATACCATTTGTGATAGTAAATCCAACTGCGAATTTAATTGGTTTAAATCAACTTCTTCATTATGGAGGTTTATTGTAGGCGTTCCAAAAAGTAACGTAATACAATCAATGACATTCTCCAGTAACTTTATCCTCTTCTCATCCACTCGCAACGGTGGCGGCAATCCGAGTGATATCCCCTCTACTTCATAAATTGTATTGTAATCATATTCAAGAGCGGATTTTAAGGTGTATGTTAAGTGGTTCAGTATGGAGCAGGTACTGAGAGTGAGTTTGCTGTAGGTGTTGTAAAAATGACCGAACATGCCAGTTTTATTATCTATATCTTGCAGAATTATAACGGCAGTGTAAGCAGCAGCTATTGAATTCATGTTAAAGATAGAACTATCAAAGTTATTCTCAGAGAGTTGTAAATTACAATCTTTTATCTTTTCATTTAATGTTTTAGAGGTTTGATTGTCCTCATTGTTTAGTTCATTTAAAAAATCCAATAATTTTTGAATAAAAAACTCTGCCATTTCACGGTCAATTTGTTTATGTTCACAAAGTTTTGAAGTAAAGGAGCTATTAATATATTTACGCAAGTATTTTTTTGCTGTTAGCTTATTGAAACTCCCTTTTATCCCATCTGTTATTACCAAGTGTTCCAGTCTCAGAATTTTGTCAAGATGATAGTAGATAGACTCTTCAGTAGCTTTATCCTTAAAAATATAGAAATCAGCACATATCAATGGAATTAGTGCATTTTTAATATAAATTTCGTCTATGTCATCAATTGACCCTTTAACAATAATGTTTTTCCGGATCATTTTATTGCATAAACGTTCTAATATATCCATATGGTTTAATAGAATGGTAGGTGGCAAATTGCTACCATCGTGTAGGCGTTTTGTTATTTTTTTCAGTGTTTTTTGTAAATCATATTTTTCAGAATTTGATGGACGTTCACGGCGCAAACTTTCGCCGGTCTTCTTGGTTGGGCGGACCGGGCTACTAAACCCAAGGGCCTTTGCTATAGCGTCGAAAAAAATCATAAAGAAGTGTGTTGTCATGATTTACCCGTTGGGATCGTAGTTTTTCCCCCCTGACCTTACCCCAGAGGCCCGCCATAATGCGAGCTCATTCAATTAGACGTTAGAGGGATTTCACATGACACTAGAGACAATAGACCCCATCATCAGGATGGCTGAGCTTTCCAAGCTAATTAGTCTATCTAGATCAACTATTTACGACAAGCTGAACGCCAGGTCTTCCCGGCATGATCCCAGCTTTCCCAAGGCGATAAAACTTGGCAAGTCAGCGATCGGCTGGCGTCAGAGCGAGGTCAATCAATGGATCGCAACCAGGTCACAAAGTAGTCAAACAATGGAGGTCAAAAATGAATCAACACAGAGCCATTGAAACTGTCATTGAGCGGTTAGATCAGTGCCTTTGGGATCCACTGGATGTCGTCGCCTATAGAACAAAGGCCCCGAGATTTATGATCTTGACTCAAATGTTGTCTGTTATAGCTATCGCATCGCAGCAGTTGGTAGATATTAGCCCCAAAAGTGAGATGAAAATACCGGCATCACTTTACACTCTAATTCTAGCTGCTTCTGGCGAGAGAAAAAGCACGGTCGATAAGCTACTGATGAAACCAGTTCGTGAATTTGAAAAATGCTTAGCTGAGCAGGTAGATGCTGCACAGCAGAAATATCAGATCGAACTGGAATTGTGGAATATAAAGAAAAAAGTGTTAAGGAAGGAATTAGATGAGATGCATAAAAAAGGTGATGAGCAGCCCATTATAATAGAGGCATGGCACACTCATCATTCAAATATGCCTATAGCTCCGGTAGTTAAGAGGATTTTAGCTGAGGATATAACAGTCGCAAAACTGAAGTCGATGTTAGCTGAGAAGAATACGTCATTAGCTCTGGTGTCCGATGAAGCTGGGACACTACTGTCGAGTGACTTGATGAAAGATAATGCATTGTTTAACTCACTATGGTCAGGTCAAACTATACGTGTTGACAGAGCCAATGCCCCTGAAGTTCATATTGAAGGTGCTCGTTTGACTTTGAGCATGCAAATCCAGCCTGATATATATAGAACATTCAGAGATAGTAATGGTGATGCGATGAGAAGCTCTGGATTAGACGCTCGAATTCTACTGTGTGAGCCTGAGTCAGAGATTGGCTATCGTCAAGAAGATAGGGATGATAGCGCATCACTAGATGATAAAATTAAATTAGGTAGATTTAGCTCAAGGATTGATGCATTACTGCAAGAAGGGCTCGAGATGAGAGCACAAGGCAAGGAGCGTCATTGCCTGAATTTAACAGAAAGTGCTAAGAAAATTTGGAATGACAAGTTTAATGACATTGAATACGCAATGAGGCGTGGGGAATATTTGGAGCACTATAAAGATTTTGGTTCAAAGTTTATGGAGCAGGCGTCAAGAATTGCGGCGGCACTTCATGTGTTTAAAAACATAAACTACAGAGCCACGCTTGTGACTCATGAAACTATGCAGACTGCTATTGAACTAGCTGAAATATACTTACATCAAGCATTGATAATATTTAGATCGCCCGAGGCTAGGGAGTTCGTGGACGAGACACATGTTAATAAGCTACTGGAGTGGATTATTCATAACTGGAATAATGAGCTGTTTTTGAAAGGTGACATTAGACGAAGTGGCCCACATTGTGTTCGTAATTCGAATAAGCTAGAAGATGCAATAGAAGTTCTTATTGCTCGAGGAGATATCATTTGCTTTAAAAAGAAACAGTCAATCTATATTTCTTTATCTTGGAAGAAATACCCTAGGCTTGTTAGGCGCTCTTTAGTCCGCACCCGTGATAGAATTTATGTTAGCGAGCTAGTCGAATATCAAGGAAGACGCCATTCAGGAATACCATCAGTTGAACTTTTTGAGAGACCGTTGATTGACATGAGAAATAAGCTCCGACACTAATGGTTGCACCATACCCATACATTAAGGTTCAGTATTAACTGATTGCAGTACTCCGCTTAAGTAACTTAAGAGTGTTGTTATATAGGGCGGTATCATAACTGCATCTGAATTAGGAACCCTATGTCTATATTTTAGTATATATGTTCATTTGATTGAGGAGTGTATGGGTTTATTTAAATAAGCCATGATGCGGTATATGTATTATATATAGCAATACATATAGTAATACATACACTCTTATATACATCCATAGCCATGCACACTACTAACGTTCAGCAGCATACGCTATGCAATCTAACGATGAGAGGAGCATGAAGACTACATGCCTCTAAGCATGTACCACTATGGATAGCATCCAGAGCATGGTGTATTTACTTAAGCAAAAAGCACATCTATTTATTTAATTCAATAACTATACCTCCGTGTCTATTCACCAAGGTAGGGACTCCTATGTTGAATCACTTAAAAAATTCAGTATTGAAGATGAAAGCACTTACTAGATTATACACAGATAGTTACGGCCCTATGAATAGTAATTATTTAAGGCGTAGCTTAGATGTTGTGTCAGGTACCTTGGCTAGGTATCCTCGTGTTTATGCTCTACGTGTGGATCTGCGTTTTGCTAGTGAGTCGCCTGAAGATGATACGGATACGCTGACTTGTTTACAGCGTTCAGATTCATCAGTGATCACTCGCTTTATGGAGTCACTAAAAAGCCAATTACGTGCAGACCATTACCGTCAGAAACGGCGTGGTTTACCGTCATTACCAACCGTTATCTGGTGTCGGGAGCAGGACTCCTCAGCATCTCCCCATTACCACCTGATGCTGCTGTTTAACAAAGACATGTATGCCTTCCTGGGAGATTATCGGGATTATGATGCTAACAACATGGGAACTCGGATCCAGAAGGCGTGGTGCAGCGCGTTGGGCCTCCCATACCCTGATAATGCAACGCTGGTTAACTTCCCTGTAAATCCACAATACAGGTTTGACCGTAATTCAGCGCGAAACTTAGATGAAAATTTCAGTGCATTTTTATTTCGTATGGCTTATCTGAGTAAACAAAGAACGAAGGTTGCTGATGGACAACGCAACTTCGGTTGCAGTCAATTACGATAAGATGCTTGAGCACGTCAGTGCTCATTAGTATGCTATAAAACAATCCCAGCGTATTTAATTAAAGGATATCTATGAGTGAATTTCTGAAAGTACTGTTGAACATCCGCAGTCTACGTGCAGCAATGCGTGAATTGTCTCTGGAGCAAGTCAAAGAAGCCCACGAGAAGATTGAAGCGATTTATCTGGAGCGTTTAGAGCAGGCAGAAAAAGAGCAAGCAGCCAATGCAGAACGTCAGCAAAAGCTGGCTGAGTTCCAAGCGATGTTGGCTCAGGCTGGTATTGACCCGACTGAGTTGGTAGGCAGTGCCCCAGCAGCAGCGACTGCGGCTAAAGCTAAACGAGCACCTCGGCCCCCGAAATACCGTTATGTTGAAAATGGCGTAGAGAAAACCTGGACCGGTCAAGGCCGAACCCCCAAGTTCTTGGCTGAGCAACTCGAGCAAGGTCGTCAGCTGGATGAGTTCCTCATCTAAATAGACAAGGCCATGCCCTCACGGTGTGGCCTTCCTTTTTACGTGCTTCGTGGCTAATTAGTGCCAGCTCTCGTTGTAACGAACCAGGAATACTAGGGAAGGTGCGAATAAGCGGGGAAATTCTTCTCGGCTGACTCAGTCATTTCATTTTTTCAGTTTGAGCCGATCTTTTCTCCCGTAAATGCCTTGAATCAGCCTATTTAGACCGTTTCTTCGCCATTTAAGGCGTTATTCCCAGTTTTTAGTGAGATCTCTCCCACTGACGTATCATTTGGTCCGCCCGAAACAGGTTGGCCAGCGTGAATAACATCGCCAGTTGGTTATCGTTTTTCAGCAACCCCTTGTATCTGGCTTTCACGAAGCCGAACTGTCGCTTGATGATGCGAAACGGGTACTCCACCTTGGCCCGGATG
>NZ_CAWMDN010000164.1:0-80980 GCF_963866575.1 Aeromonas sp. L_1B5_3 | reverse complement strand
ATGGTTCCTCTCACTTTTTTACTGGCCATTTTAACTGGCTGTGGGTCTGCGTTTACAGCACCTGACTCAGGAACTGGCGCAGGCGCGGGGAGGGGGGATTGTCGAAAAACTCTGTTGGCTTCTCATCCACCAGCAGCTCGCCGCTCTCCATAAAGAGCACCCGATCCGCCACTTCCCGGGCAAAGCCCATCTCGTGGGTCACCACTACCATGGTCATCCCTTCGCGGGCGAGCCCCTTCATGACATCCAGCACTTCGCCAACCATCTCGGGATCGAGCGCGCTGGTGGGCTCGTCGAAGAGCATGATGCGTGGCTGCATGGCGAGCGCCCGGGCGATGGCCACCCGCTGCTGCTGACCACCGGAGAGCTGGGAGGGGTAGCTGCCCGCCTTGGCCGAAAGCCCTACCTTCAGCAGCAGGGCCTTGGCGCGATCTTCGGCCTCCTTGCGGGGCAGTTTGCGCACCTTTTGCGGGGCGAGGCAGATGTTCTCCAGCACTGTCAGGTGAGGAAAGAGGTTGAAGGACTGGAACACCATGCCCACCTCTTCCCGCAGCTTGTTGACATCGCCCGGCTGGGTCAGGCAGATGCCGTCCACCACGATATCGCCGTCGTTGATGGTCTCCAGCTGGTTGAGGGTGCGCAGAAAGGTGGACTTGCCGGAGCCGCTGGGGCCGACGATCACGACCACTTCCCCTTCGGCGACCTCGGTGGTGACGTTCTTCAGGGCATGTACTTCGCTGCCGTAGAACTTCTCTACACCGGTCGCCTTGATGATGGGATCAGTTGCTTTTCGCATATTTCACCTCGAGACGGCGCACCAGAAAGGAGAGGGTACCGGTCAGTACCAGATAGAGCAGCGCCACGGTGAACCACACCTCGAACGGGCTGAAGGTGGAGCTCACCACCTCGCGCCCCGCCTTGGTCAGATCGGTGATGGAGATGACCGACACCAGCGAGGAGTCCTTGATCAGGTTGATGAACTGCCCCGCCAGTGGCGGCAGTACCCGCTTGAACGCCTGCGGCAGGATGACGTAGCGCATGGTCTGGGCCGAGGTGAGACCCAGACTGCGACCCGCTTCCATCTGCCCCTTGTGGATGGAGCTGATGCCTGCACGCACAATCTCCGCCACATAGGCGCCGGTAAAGACGGCCAGTGCCGCGACCCCGGCAGTGAAGCGATCGAGGTTCAGTACGGTACCGATAAAGAAGTAGACGATGAAGATCTGCACCAGCAGCGGGGTGCCGCGAATGAGCTCCACATAGGTGACGGCCAGATTGCGCAGGGCCGGGTTGGGGGAGAGTCGGGCCAGCCCGGCCAGGGTGCCGAGCAAAATGGCGAAGATGCCCGCTACCAGCGAGAGCTTGATGGTCATCCAGACGCCCCAGGCGATGGGGCCGGCGGTCCAGCTCAGCTGGATATCGAGGGCATCGCCGCGAAAGACGGTATCCCCTTCGCTGACCTGCACACCGCTGGTCGCGATGGGCTGGCGCTGGTTGGGGTCGAGATCGTTTTGCAGGAACAGTTTGCCTTTCTCTGCGGCAGTGGTGCCGGCCACCACGGTGCCGTCAAACTCGGCGTAATTCTTCTGTTCGGCCTGATAGGCGATGTACTGGGGAATGCGTTCCCAGCGCCAGGTGTAGTCAACGGATTGCACCGCCTTGTAGATGCCAAACACGGCCACCAGCAGCATCAGCAAAAAGACGCCGTGCCAGAGCAGCGGGTTGGGCTGTTTTTCCATCTGTCTTGTCGGTTTGGGTGTGTGCACAGTCACAACCTCTTCTCGTTATTGTGTGGGGTGTTGCGAGAGGGGGCGGCAAGGCGCCCCCTTTTGAGGTTATTTGAGCTGACTCAGCCAGGCGTTGGATTCGAACCACTTCTTGTAGAGGCGGTCGTAGCTGCCGTCCCCCTTGATTTGGCGCAGGTAGTTGTTGAACCAGTTGAGGGTGTCCTGATCTCCTTTGCGGATGGCCCAGGCCAGCGGCTCGAAGGTGAACGGCTTGTCGAGGTGTACCACGGCGCCCTTGTTCTGGGAGGCGAAGATGGCGTTGTAGGGCAGGTCGTAGACGAAGGCATCGACCTTGCCGTTGATCACTTCCAGCTTGGCGTCATCCTGGGTTTCAAACTGCAGCAGGGTGGCTTTCGGGATGAGGCGCTTGACCGCCTGCTCGCCGGTAGTGCCGAGCTTGACCGCAATCTTGTATTTCGGGTCGTTGAGGTCGGTGAAGGATTTGATCTCGGCAGCCTTGTCCTTGCGCACAACAATGGTCTGGCCGACCACGATATAGGGATCGGCAAAGTTGACCCGCAGGTTGCGCTGCGGGGTAACGGTCATGCCGCCCATGATGACGTCGAACTTGTTGGTCAGGAGCGCGGGAATGATGCCGTCCCACGCGGTGTTGACGAACTCGACCTTCACGCCCATCTCCTTGGCGACCATCTTGGCGAGATCGACGTCAAAGCCGATGTACTGGCCCTGTTTGTTGGTCATCTCGAAAGGTTGATAGCCGGCGTCGAAGCCAACCCGCAGCACACCGCGCTCCAGCACGGCATCCAGGGTTGAGGTGGGGGTAGTGGCGGGGGCGGCGGTCGCCAGCCCGCAGAAGAGCAGGGTAGAAAGAATCAGTTTTTTGATCATGGGTGACGTCTCTGTCGATGTTGTGTTCGGCCTTGAACCTGATCCCGTGCGACTCCGTGGCACAAGAGACTGCTGCATCCGGCAACAGGCAAGACAGGATGAATGTCTTGGGTCGGGGGAAAGCCCCATATGGGATGCTATGAATCGAAATTGAGCGAAAAATGTACCAAAAACCAATTGTGTCAGAATACTCAATAGGTTAGAGGCGCTTTTTGCTCACCGCTTCACTCATAAAATCACACGAAAACAACATATCTATCTAACGTGGCCGGTTCAAGCCCAAATTGTGTTCAATACCTTTTGTTACATATGATGGGGTTCGCTTGTGACTTGTTTTGTACTCTGACTTTTTCTGTACCTGCGGTGGTGCGATCTCGACAGGGAAAGCAGGCCACAGAGACAGTAAACAATATGTTTTTATTGTGAAAATAGTCAGTCCCCTCTGGGTCTTGGCAAACGCTTCTCATATACTCAGTTACCTTCTGAAACTGGTTCTTGTATGGCGCTCTCACTGCTGCTGAAACTGGACGTTTTTACCCTGATGCTGATGGCGCTGGGTGGCTACAGTCTTGGCTTTATTACCCTCTCCATCATCTGGTCTACCCACAGGGAGATCCCCGGTATCGGTTACTGGTGGTGGTCTGCACTCTGTGCGCTGGTGGCCCAGACGCTCTTCTCGTTGCAGGCATTTTTCCCCAGCCCATCCGGCATCTGGCTGGCCAACACCCTGATCACGCTCTGCATCGCGCTGATGCCGCTGGCGCTGCAGCGCTTTTTCGGCCAACCCCCGAACTGGCGTGCTGGTGTGCTATTCATGCTGGTCTATCTGGTGATCCTGAGCTGGTGCATCGTGAAGGGGGGGATGGAGTCCCGGGTGATGCTGGCCTGCCTGAGCTACATGGTGCTGGGGGCGGTGATCGTCTATCTGGTCTGGCGTCACGGCTACCCCGACTATTTGCCGGCGGTGATGGTCTTTACCGTGGTCAATATCCTGCTCTACGCCTTCTACCTGATGCGGCTCTGGTTCCTGTGGCAGGACAACGTGCAGATGCTGATGGATAAGAGCGGGGTCAATGTGCTGCCCTTCCTCTCCATGCTGATGGGAAGCTATCTCTCCACCTTCGGGGTGCTGCTGCTCTGTACCCAGTACCGGGCGCTGGCGCTGCACCAGCAGGCGAGCCACGATCCTCTCACCGGCCTGCTCAACCGGCGTGGCTTTATGGATCAGCTGAAGCAGCAGAAGTTGGGTGACGGCGGCGCGCTGGCCGTGCTCGATATCGACGATTTCAAGCAGATCAATGACCAGCATGGCCACGAGGTAGGTGATCGGGTACTGGCCGAGCTCGGCGCCTATCTGGGTAGCCAGCCCGATTTGGTGTGCAGCCGTTTCGGTGGCGAGGAGTTTGTGCTGCTCTTCTCGCAGCCCGGTGTGCTGGCGCTGCAGCGCTGTGAGGGATTGCTGGAGGAGGTCGCGAACCGCAACATGGGCGGCCTCTCCATCACGGTCAGCATGGGGCTCTCCCACTGGCACGGGGAGTGGCACTTTGATCCTCTGTTCACTCAGGCCGACCATGCGCTCTATTGCGCCAAGCGGCAGGGCAAGAACCGGGTCTGTCAGGCTGGTCGGGAGGCGTAACTTCCGCTCAGTCCGGTATCACATCGTGTCGGTAGGTTGGGTGCGCGGTGCCTGCGCCTTGAGGAAGGGGAGCAGCAGCAGGGCCGAGACGCCCGCCGCCACCGAGATCACCACGAAGAAGCCGTTCCAGTGCCAGATCTCCATCACCTTGGCCAGCGGATAACCCGACAGCGCCGCCCCCATGTAGGCAAACAGGCCGACAAAGCCGGTGGCCGCTCCCGCCGAGTTTTTGTGGGAGCACTCCGCCGCCGCCATGCCGATCAGCATCTGGGGGCCGAACACGAAAAAGCCGATGGTGAAGAAGCAGGCTGCCTGCATCACGTAGCTGAAGAAGGGCATCAGCCAGAGCGATCCCACCGCCAGCAGGATCCCCACCGCAAAGATGAGGTTCATCGGGCCGCGGTTGCCGTTGAACAGCTTGTCCGATCCCCAGCCCGCCACCAGGGCGCCGATAAAGCCCCCCACCTCGAACATGGAGATGGCCGAGTTGGCGCTCATCAGATTGAAGCCGCGCTGCTCGGTCATGTAGAGGTTGCCCCAGTCGTTGATGGCGGTGCGCACCACATAGACCAGCACGTAACAGCAGGCCAGCAGCCAGATATAGGGGTTGCCGAGCACATATTTGCGCAGGATCTGGCGATGGGAGAGCCCCGCATCCTGAGTCTGCTGGGCCAGCTCCATCGCATCCTTGCGCCACTCGCCCACCGACGGCAACCCCATGGCGGCCGGGGTATCCCGCAACCGCCAGCAGAGCAGCAGACCGGCCGCAATGGCGATAAGACCGGGCACTATCATGCCGTAGCGCCAGCCATGTTGCAGGGCCAGGGTGCTGACGATAAGGGGGATGAGCGCCCCGCCGGCATTGTGGGCTGTGTTCCAGGCCGACCACCAGACACCCCGCTCACTGCGCGAATACCAGCTGGTGAGCAGCTTGGAGCAGGGGGGCCAACCCCAGCCCTGAAAGAAGGCGTTGGCCACCCAGAGGGCGGCAAACATCCAGAGAGCGGACGAGAGGCCGAACAGGATATTGATGACGCCGGTGGCCATCAGCCCGATCCCCATGAAGTAGCGCGGGTTGGCGCGGTCGCTGATGATGCCAGAGAAGAACTTGGAGCAGCCGTAGGTGATGTAGAACAGGGTCCAGAGCATGCCGATGTCTGACTTGTCCAGCATGCCGCTCGCCAGCATGTCCGGCATGGCGAAGTTGAAACTCTTGCGGGTGAAGTAGAAGACCGCATAGCCCAGATACATGGTGAGCAGCAGATGCAACCGCCAGTGACGATAGGTGGCGTCGATCTCGGCCTGCTCGCGGATCGGCGGTTGCGCCGGTGCGCTTCTCATAAAGCTCAGCATGGGGCTCCTCCCTGATGAAGGGCGAGGTTACTCATGGCTCTCCTCCCGCTTGCGGCAGGGGAGGTTGACCGTCAACTGGGTGCCGTGGACGCAGGAGAGCTGCAAGGTGCCTCCCAGCGCCTGCACCCGTTCGCGAATACCGAGCAGACCATAGCCCTGCGCCGCGCGGCTTTGCGGCAGTCCGCGACCATCATCCTCCAGCACCAGTTGCAGCTGTTCTTCACCGTGCCGCGCCCGGATTGTCACCGAGTGGGCGTTGGCATGCTTGACCACGTTGTTGAGCCCCTCCTGACAGACCCGAAACAGGGTGACCCGCTGGGCATCGGAGAGATCGCTGTCCGCCAGCTGCCACTCCAGCCGGGTGACGATGCCGTGGCGCTCCAGCTCCAGCTCTCTGAGCAGTGCCCGCACCGCCTGCTCCAGGGTCATGTCGTCGAGCTGGCGCGGGCGCAGGCGACCGAGCAGGCCTCGCACCGCGTCGTAGATGCCAAGGGAGAGGGTATCGATCAGGGCGCTGCTCTGGCCCACCCCCGCATTGTCGGGTGCGAGGCGGCGCACTATACCGGCCTGGGTGCGAATGGCGGTGATGGTCTGGCCGATGTCGTCGTGCAGTTCGCGCGCCACCTCCTTTCGGATGCTCTCCTCGGTCTCCAGCAGCCGCTCGGTGAGTTGGCGATTGTGAGCAAGCTGGCGGGTCAGCGCCTGATTGAGCTCGCGCTGGCGCTGGATCCCGGCACCCAGCAGCAGGCCGGTGAGACTCTGGGCCAGCAGGGAGAGCAGCAGATCGAGGGGATGATCGTGCCAGGCCTGACTCGCCAGCAGAGCGATGGTGTTCATCAGGGTGGCGAGCAGCGCCCCCTGCCAGCCGTAGCGCCACGCCATGGCGATGATGGGGATGGCCAGACAAAACGGGGTAAAGCGCACCAGCGAGTTGGGCAGCCCCAGTTGCAGCCAGAGGCTCAGCACGAACAACAGCAGATACCAGACCAGATGGCGAAAGCGCCAGTCTACCGGCTGATCCACCAGGGCAGGGCCGAGCGGCACCCAGGTGGCGCGGGTAAGGTAGTGCCAGATCAGCATGCAGGTGGAGGTGAGGGTGAGCCCACCGGTGAGGGTGAGCAGCAGGGCCGAGAGGCCATCTTCTCCCGCCAGATGCCAGAGCAGGGATTGCAGCAGGGCTGCCACCGAGACGGTGGCGAGCAGCAACAGCAGTTGCTGCCAGTCGTTGCGCACCGGCTGGCGGCGGGCAATCAGCAGGGGGAGCAGGGTGAGCAGGCTGCCGATCAGCAACCACTGCCAGTGGGGCAGCCCAACCTCCAGATTGATCCAGTAGAGCAGCCCCCCTTCACAGAGCAGCAGCGGCAGCCAGTAGCGACCGGGACTTTGCAGCAGCAGGCCGAGGCGCAGGCCGAAGGGGAACAGCAGTACTGCCAGTGCCGGGCCGCCCGCCAGATGCAGGCTGATGCTCCAGAGGCAAAACCAGCCGGCGGCAAAGATGAAGCAGGCCGCCAGCGTGATGGCGACATAGCTGGCAAGACGGTGGATCACCAGCTATCCAGCATGCGGTGGGCCAGCTCGACGTTGTTGCTGACCTTGAGCTTGTCCATCAGGTTGGCGCGGTGCACATGCACCGTCTTGGGGGAGAGGCCAAGCTGCTCGGCGATGCTCTTCACCTCCAGCCCCTGCGCCAGCAGCTGGGCAATCTCCCGCTCCCGGTTGGTGAGGGGATCCCGGCTGCTGCTGGCCAGCTTCTGGGCGATGTCGGGGGTGAGGTAGCAGCCGCCGAGTGCGGCAGTGCGCACTGCGGCGATCAGCTCGTCCGGGCTGCAGCGTTTGGAGAGAAATCCCTTGGCACCGGTTTGCAGCGCCTGCTCGATGAGGGCGGGGCTGTCGTGTACCGAGAGCATCACCACTGCCAGACCGGAGGGGAGCTGTTTGAGCAGATCCAGTCCCGACTGGTCGGGCATCGAGATGTCGCAGACGCAGACACGGGCGCCACTGCCGGGCAGGCCGGCCAGCGCCTCGCTGGCGGAGCCAAATTCGGCGACCACCTGCAGGTCGGGCTCCAGATTGAGCAGTTGGGCAAAACCGGAACGGACGATCTGGTGATCGTCGATGAGGGCAATGTTTATCATGATGTCAGCCTGAAATTCGGTGCGTCATGACCATGACGCGGCCAACAAGATACCTGCCCCCCGAGTCAGGCTCAAGGGGCGGGGGGGAATAGGGGGAAAATCGACCCGATAAGCAGGGGAAGCTTGATCGGGATCAGGCTGTGCGGGCTGGCCTCCCGGGTTGGCCTGCCCGCAACCGGGATCAGCGGTGCAGCTCGCCGGCACGCTCCGGCTGATAGACCACTTCAAGGATCTCCACCTCGATGGTGCGACCGGCCGGGCCCGGCCAGGCGATGCTGTCGCCCACTTTCAGACCAAGCAGGGCGCTGCCCACCGGTGCCAGTACCGAGATGTTGCTCTCGTCACCCTTGGCATCGCGCGGGTAGACCAGGGTGAGGCAGAACTCGTTGCCGCTGCTCTGCATCTTGAAGCGTACCTTGCTGTTCATGGTGACGACATCGGGCGGCATATCGGCCGGCTCGCGGATTTCGGCGCGATCCAGCTCCTCTTGCAGGGCAAGGTGCTGGGGGTGGTTGCCGAGCAGTTGTTCAATCCGATCCAGATCAAGGCTGGAGATAACGAGATGCGGTTGTTTCATAAGATAATCCTTATCAATAGCTTACAGGGCCAAGCCCACTAACGCAGGCTGGCCATCACAAGGGTGTCGAGAGATCGAGAAAGTGCCATGCCCCCAAGCGACTCGCGGCCGAAGGAGCGAGGCGGGGGCTCAGCAGGGTGTGAGCTTGTGAGAGGAAATAGTGAATCTTTTCATGGGGCTACCATAACCATTCTGGACGGCTTTGGCAATTATCCTGACAAGTTTGTCAGGGTGCCTGGTAATCGTACTGCTTGATGATGCGGGCCAGGCTGCCGTCATCGCGCATGGCGGCGATGGTGTCACGCCAGCGTGTTGCCTCTTTGGCTGGAAAATGGGGGCTGGCCGCCAGGTAGAGCGCAGCCTGTTTCAGCGTTTCGCCGCGCACCAGATCCGCCAGCGGCAAGCCTGCCTGCAGCTGGTTGTAGCGGG
This sequence comes from Aeromonas sp. L_1B5_3, assembly GCF_963866575.1. Classification (NCBI taxonomy): domain Bacteria; kingdom Pseudomonadati; phylum Pseudomonadota; class Gammaproteobacteria; order Aeromonadales; family Aeromonadaceae; genus Aeromonas; species Aeromonas sp. L_1B5_3. Next base: position 72,214 of record NZ_CAWMDN010000164.1, on the reverse strand, counting down.
CGCTGTTCCAGGCCACCGCCCAGCCCTGAATGCGGCCACGAGCGAGCTTGCTGGCGTTGTTGACCTCTTCGGCCACCTCTTCCTGTTTGATCCGTTTGAACGGGAGCAGCAGGCTCTGGCCATAGGAGCTGCGCATTACGCCGATGGTGAGGCCGGGCAGTTCGCCGGTTGTCAGCGGTTGGGGATGGTGCTGACGATGAGTCACCAGTACGAAGGCCTCGTCCAGCAAGGGAGTAATCCAGAGAAACAGCGGCTCGCGCTGGGGGCTTCTCACCGGCGGTACCAGCAGCACATCCTGCCGGTGCTGGGCTTGGCTGAGGGCGCGAGCCAGCGGCATCAGCTCGATGGTCAGCGGCTCCTTGAGACGACGGGCCGCCTCCTCCAGCACCTCGATGGCCATGCCGCTCGGGGCGCCCTGATGAGAGCGGATCACGTAAGGGGGAATTTCAGCCGCGACCACCACCATGGCCCGGGCGTGAAAGGCTGGCAGGAGCGAGGTGCAGAGCAGCAGGAGCAAGGGGAGACGCATGGCAGACCTGATCCGGGATGAGTACACAGAGTGTAACATCCCGCAGAGACAAGTCAGCCCGCTATGGAGCCTCATCTCAATCGAAGAAGTCCCGCAGATCGAGCGTCTGATACCCCTCCAGCTGCTGCCAGGGCAAATTCTTGGGCAGCGTTTTTAGGGTCACCTCCATCCGGTAGCTGCGATAGCCGTCGAGGCTCGCCGACTCCACCACCAGCGGCAGCTGCCAGCGACTCGACCAGAGGATACGGGTGCGCTGGTTGCCCTCGCGTTTTTCATACCAGTGCGCCTGTTCGGGGGCCGTCTCATCGAGGGGCGTCATCTCTTGCAACAGGGCCGGGTTGATGAGGTGGCGGATCCGCGGCCAGTCGGGTTTGAAAGCCACCTGACCGTACTCCTCCTCCGGTACCTCCACCAGCTGGTTGTGCCAGCTGTCGGCGTAGCGCAGTTGCAGCATCCCCTGCTGGTCGCGGGTCACCCAGCGCGCCGCCATCTGGTGGGTAAAGTGTTTGTGACCCGGGGTGGCATCGTGAGCGGCGTGGTAGGCGCGGGCAAGGGGCAGCGGGATGAGCCGCTGGCTCCACACCTGATCGCCAACCCGCAGCCACTTCTCCTGCCACTGGCTCTCCTTGCTGATGCCGTCGCTGCTGGTCACCCGGTCCTGATAGCGGATGCGGGCGGCCAGATCGGGGACTTCATCGGCAAGGAGGGGAAAAGAGAGGCTGCTGGCGAGCAGCCACAGCGGAAGTAAATATCGCATCATGGTGATCGCTCGAACGAGCAGGGCCCAGCACCTCGCCGGGCCCTGCCGTTTACAGGCCGAGCGCCTCCTTCAGCTTGCCGAACACCCGGGTGTTATCCAGTGTCCCCTTGAAGCGGCTGCTGCCGGCGCCGTCGGCGAACAGCATCACATCGCCGCCGCCGTGGGTCTCGGAGCCGAGCTTGACCCCGGTCTCCTGCAGGTAGTCGTCCGCCATCACCTGAGCACTGGTGAGGGTGGAGCGCACGTCGGGACGGTTGGGGCCGTTGCCGAACACCAGGGTGGTGAACGGCTTGCCATCCACGTCGTTCTGGGTCGAGCCGTCGCCATTTTTCACCAGATCCAGCACCTTGTTGCCCTTGGCGGAGTAACCGTTGATGGTCATGGTGTGGTCATGGTCGGCGGTGACCACGATCAGGGTATCTTTCAAATCCACTTTGCCGAGCGCCGTTTTGACCGCCTCGTCCAGCGCCACCGCGTCGGTGAGCGAGCGCTTGGCATTGGTGCCGTGCAGGGCGTGGTCGATCCGGCCCCCTTCCACCATCAGAAAGTAACCCTGACTGTTCTGGCTCAGCAGATCGATCGCCTTGGCGGTCATCTCGGAGAGCGACGGCTGGGTATTGGCTGCCCCTTTGGCGACGCGGTCCAGCTCGTAGTCGAGGTGGGACTTGGCGCTGAACAGGCCGATGAGCTTGCCGCTCTCGACCTTGGCTAGATCGCTTCGGGTGGTGACGTAGCGATAGCCCTGAGCGGTCAGCTCGGCGGTGAGATCCCGCCCGTCGGCACGGCCCCCCTTGTTGCTGGTGCCGTTGTAGGGCGTCCAGTGGTTGGCGCCGCCCCCCATCAGCACATCGACCCCGTTCCCCAGAGCCTGGTTGAAGCCGGCGCCGCCCGGTACCGCCTGTGCGGCGATGGCGTAGGCTGCATCCCGATGGCAGATGTGGGAGTAGGTGGCCGCCGGGGTGGCATGGGTCAGCTCGGTGGTAGTGACGGCCCCCACCGACTTGCCCGCTGCCTTGGCCAGCTCGAGAATGGTGGGCACCGGCTTGCCGTTGTCGCTGGCGCAGTTGTTGACGCCCTTGTTGCCGTTGGCATCCTTGCCGGGGGCGACGGCCTTGGTGTCGCTGCTCATGGCGATCACCTCGTTGTTCATCTTGACCCCGGTGGTGTAGGCCGCCATAGAAGGGGCCGAGTCGGTGGTCTGGGCATCGTTGGAGAAGGTCTTGATGCGGGCGCTGCGGGCCAGCTTCATCATCTCCAGATTGCCCTCTTCCCCCACCTTGTAGAGACGGGTAGCGGTGAGCACGGTGGGGCCCATGCCGTCGCCGATAAAGAGGATGACGTTTTTGGCATCGGCGGCCTGTGCCTGGGTCGCGCCACAGAGGGCGGCCAGCAGGGCCGTGCTGACCAAGGTTTTATGTAGATTCTGCTTCATGGATTGGTTGATGGCTCTTTTCATGGGAATGCTCCTTACAGCCCGGCCGCAGCCTTGACCTTGCCGAACACGGCGGTGTTGTCGAGTGAGCCGTGGAAGCTATCCGCTCCCCGGCCGATGGCGCCGAGGAATACGTCGGTGCCGCCGTGGGTCTCGTTGCCGATTTCACCCACCTTGACCACTACCTCCTGGTGATAGTCGTTGGCGGAGACGGTGGCGTCATCCAGCGGTGCCACGCTGCTGCGCGGCCCGTCCACCCGGTTGTAGCCGTTGCCAAAGCCGATGATGGTGTAGGGCATGCCGTCGGCATCCTTGCTCGGCTCGCCGGTTTCGTAATTTTTCACCAGCCCGAGCACGCCGGGGTTATCGGCCGTGGTCTTGCCGGTACGCTTGGCGTAGCCGTTGAGCACCAGGGTATGGTCATGGTCGGCAGTGACCACGATCAGGGTGTTTTTCAGCTCGGGATCGGTTTTCTTCACCTCGTCGAGGGTCGCCTTGATGGCGTTGTCGAAGGCGAGGGTGTCCTGCAGCGCACGCTTGGCGTTGGTGTCGTGCAGGGCGTGGTCGATGCGGCCCCCTTCCACCATCAGGAAGTAACCCTGCTTCTTCTCTTTGAGCTGCTTGATGGCGGCCAGGGTCATCTGGGCCAGGGAGGGCTCGCTGGCGGGGCGATCCAGGTCATATTTCATGTGGCTTGCGCCAAACAGCCCCAACAGCGGCTTGCCCGCCTCGGCCTTGTTCAGCTCGTCCAGATTGCCGGCAAACTGGTAGCCTTTGGCCTTCATCTCGGAGATGAGGTTGCGGCCATCCTCGCGTTTGCCTTTGTCGGCTTTGGGCAGGAAGAAGCTGCTGCCGCCACCGAGCACCACGTCCACCCCCCCTTTAAGGGCGCTGTTGTAACCGGCGCCGCCGGGCACCAGCTGGGCGGCGATGTCGGCTTCCAGATCCCGGTTGCAGAGGTGGGCATAAGTGGCCGCGGGGGTGGCGTGAGTCACCCGGGTGGTTGTGACTACGCCGGTACCGCGGCCGGCGGCCTTGGCCAGCTCCAGCAAGGTGGTGGCCGGCTTGCCGGCGCTCTTGCTGCAGTTGCTCTCCTGAGTGGCGTCGCTGTCCATGCTGATGACGCCGTTGTTGCTCTTGACTCCGGTCATGTAGGCGGACATGGAGGGGGCCGAGTCGGTCACCTGAGAGTCGTGAGAGAAGGTCTTGATGAAGGCCGTCTCCGGCAGGGTATCGATGGTGAGGCTGCCCTCTTCACCGACGCCGTAGATGCGGGCGGCGGTCAGGATGTTGAGCCCCATGCCGTCGCCGAGGAAGAAGATCACGTTCCGGGCGCCAGAGCCGGGTTTGTTCTCCTGCGAGTTGTTCTCTGAGTTGCAGCCGGCGACCAGTGCGGCCCCCATCATCACTGCAACACCTGCCATTTTTTTCATCGAGGTTCGCTCCTTGTAAAACCTGAGCGCAGCCTAGAGGTCGCAGATGACACTTTTAGTGAGAGTGAATGACAATCTGGTGAAAGTGATATCTAAATGTGATGTTGTATCAATCACTTATCTATCAATAATCGGACTCTGCAGCGCAGCCTGACAAGGCTGACAAACGGGAGGAAATCTGGCCGGTTTAGGACCCGCGGGCTAGAATGGCCTGTCAAATCGGGGCGGGTGCAGGTAAAATGCGCCCCCTTGCGACGCCCTGCGTCCACCACCGCTCGCCGCTCGCTTCATTGCAAGCCCGCGCCCGCAGTCCCTAGATGAGAGTAACGGATATGTCCATCAACTGGTTCCCCGGTCACATGCACAAGGCCCGCAAAGAGATTGCCGAGGTCATGCCCCAGGTCGATGTCATCATCGAAATGCTCGACGCCCGCATCCCCTTCTCCAGCGAAAACCCGCTGGTGCCCGAGCTGCGTGGCGATACTCCGGTGATCAAGGTGCTCAACAAGGCGGATCTCGCCGACCCCGAGATCACCGAGCTGTGGGTGGCCCACATGGAAAAGGAGAAGGGGATCAAGGCGTTGCCCCTGACCCAGCAGGAGCCCGAGAAGATCAAACAACTGCTGACTCTCTGCCACGAGATGCTGCCGGAGCGCAATTTGGAGCTGCGCGGCGTGCGCGCCATGATCATGGGTATTCCCAACGTGGGCAAATCTACCCTGATCAACACCCTGGCCGGGCGCATTATAGCCCGCACCGGCAACGAGGCGGGAGTGACCAAGTCCCAGCAGCGGATCAAGCTCGACAACCACGTCATCCTGACCGATACCCCGGGCTTTTTGTGGCCCAAGCTCAACCCGCCCTCCTGCGGTTATCGGCTGGCCATCACGGCGGCTATCAAGGATACCGTCTATGACTATGCGGACATCGCCATGTTCGCCGCCGATTACTTCCTCAAGGCGTATCCGGAGCGGATCAAGGCGCGCTATCAGATTGAAGAGCTGCCCGAGACCGAGATCGAGCTGCTGGATCTGATCGCTCGCCAGCGCGGCTTCATGCGCAAGGGCGGGCTGGCGGATCTGCACAAGGCGTCCGAGATCCTGGTCAACGAATTCCGTTCGGGGATGCTGGGTCGTATCTCGCTGGAGACCCCGGAGATGGTGAGCGTAGAAATCGTGGAAGCTGATGCCGAGGCCGAGCAGAAGGCCAAAGAGAAGGCGGAGCGGGAAGAGGAGCGCCAGGCGCGGGCTCGTCGCAAGTACGCCAAGAAGCGTCAGCGCTAACCGGCATTGAGCTCGGTATTAAAGAAGAGGCGGCCCACGGGGCCGCCTCTTCTGTTTATGGCCGCCAAAGCGAGCCAAGGCAGCGCTAAGGGGATGATTTTCAACTGGCAATATGCCGGTAACATGGCCAAATTTCACGTTAATCAAAAAGATAAAGCCGGCATTAAATGGTGCCGCATCTCGCAGCAATCACTGCGTGCAACAAAACCTTGCGACTTGGCTGCAGCGCCGATTGACAATGGATTTGGCAGTGGCATGATGCGCTCGCATTTTGACTCTCCTCAGGGTTCTACCCATGACCACATACACCCGGCCAGTGCTGTTACTGCTCTGTGGCCTGTTGCTGCTGACCCTCTCCATCGCGGTGCTGAATACGTTGGTGCCGCTCTGGCTGGCCCATGACAATCTGCCGACCTGGCAGGTAGGCATGGTCGGCTCCTCCTATTTCAGCGGCAACCTGCTGGGAACCCTGCTGGCGGGCACCCTGATCAAGCGCTTTGGCTTTAACCGCAGCTACTACCTCTCCTCAGTTATCTTTGCCGCAGGTTGTATCGGGCTCGGCATTACCCTCGGTTTCTGGAGCTGGCTCGCCTGGCGCTTCATTGCCGGCATCGGCTGCGCCATGATCTGGGTGGTGGTGGAGAGCGCGCTGATGTGCAGCGGCAACGCGCACAATCGGGGGCGACTGCTGGCCGCCTACATGATGGTCTACTACCTGGGAACCGTGCTTGGGCAGCTGCTGGTCAGCAAGCTACCGACCGGCCTGATGGACGTGCTGCCTTGGGCGACCGGACTGATATTGGCGGCGATTCTGCCGCTGTTGTTCACCCGCATCGTCAGTGAGCACAGCGAAGCACAGGGAACGACCCGGGTCTGGCCGATGCTACGGCTGCGGCAGGCGCGGCTCGGGGTCGATGGCTGCATCATCTCCGGCATTGTGCTGGGGTCGCTCTATGGCCTGATGCCGCTCTACCTCAATCATCAGGGGGTGAGCGATGGAGAGATCGGCTACTGGATGGCGGTGATGGTGAGTGCCGGCATTCTGGGGCAGTGGCCGGTCGGCCGTCTGGCGGATCGCTTCGGGCGTCTGCCGGTATTGCGGGTGCAGGTGCTGGTGGTGATCCTGGGTTGCGCAGCCATGCTCGGCGGCGTGGCGATGGGGCCGGCCCTGTTTATCCTGGGCGCTGCCGGTTTTACTCTTTATCCGGTGGCCATGGCTTGGGCCTGCGAGAAGGTCGAACACCATCAGCTGGTGGCGATGAATCAGGCACTGCTGCTGAGCTATACCATCGGCAGCCTGCTCGGCCCAGCCTATACTGCGCTGCTGATGCAGCACCTTTCGGACAACCTGCTCTTCGTCATGATCGCCGGCGTGTCGCTTATCTATCTGCTGATGCTGCTGCGCCCCATGGGGAAACATCCGACGCCGGTGGCCCACGCCTGAACGAGAGCATCAGGGGGCTATCCTCGCTTCCCGATAAGGGATAAAGACGGCGCAATGACGCGCGATATAACGCAGAGGCGGCCCTTGGGCCGCCTTGTTGTTGTCTGCAACAGCGGTTATCAGAGATTAACGGCTAGCCGTAACGCTTTTTTGCTTCTTCAAACAATGACATATGCAGCGGGAGCAACTGCTGCCAGTCGCGCCGGTAGCCACCACCCGGTACGGCTGCAATGGGCAAGCCGTGTTGCCGGGCGCAGTCAAATACCATGGCATCGCGCTGGCGCACTCCCTCATCGCTCAAGGCGAGATAGCCAAGCTCGTCGCCACGGTGTACGTCCACGCCAGCCTGATAGAGGATGAGGTCGGGAGCGTAGAGGCGCAGCGCCAGATTGAGCGCCTCTGCCAGCGTGGAGAGATAGGCATCGTCCTGCATGCCGCTTGGCAAGGGAAAATCCATGTGGGAGGCGGGTTTGTGACGAGGGAAGTTGTGCTCCCCGTGCAGGGAGAGGGTGATAATATCGCGCCGCCCTTGGCACAGGGCTGCGCTGCCATCCCCTTGATGGACATCGAGATCGATGATCAGCACCTGCTCGCAGCGCCCTTCGTCCAGACTGGTCTGGGCGGCGATCACCAGATCGTTGAAGAGACAAAAGCCGCTGCCAACATCCCGGTGGGCGTGGTGATAACCACCAGAGATCTGCAGGCCGCAACCCTGCTCCAGGGCGTGGCAGCTGGCGGCAATGGTGGCCCCCACCGAGCGCAAGGTGCGTTCAATCAGCAAGGGAGACCAGGGAAAACCAAGCTGGCGGATGGCGCTCGCATCGAGGGTGCCGGCGAGGGCCGCCTCCACATAAGCAGCATCATGCACGCTCTCTATCTGTGCGCGGCTGGCGGGCGCGGCCTCTGCCAGTGGATAGCCGAGGCTGCTAAGGTGCTCAAACAGCGCCTGATACTTGGCCAGCGGGAAGCGATGACGCTCCGGCAGGGCCAGGGCAGAGTAGAGGGGGTGATAGAAGATGCACAGTGACATGACGGCAGGGCCTTTGCAGATATGAAAAAGGGGAGCCAGGCTCCCCTTGTCTCTCCCGGCGATGCGGGATGAATCATCCAATTACTGCTGCTGGATAACCCAGATCTGGAACGCTTTGCGGGTCTCCGCATCAGCCTTGTTGTACCAGTTTTGCAGCTGGGTTAGGGCTTCCGGGTTGCTCTGGGCTTTGCTAGGCGCTACCTGAACCGGTGCACTGGCGGCAGCCATGACGGCCGCAGAGGAGACGGCGACAGTTTTGGGCTGGTTGAATGCTTTGCCCATGTTGATCAGCTCTTGCTGGTAGTCACGAGTCAACTGGAAGCCTTCGACTTTCGGCATCACGAACTGCTCGCTGGCCACGGTCTGACCGCTGGCGGCGTCTTTCAGAGCAACTTTCTGATCCTTGACAAACTGCTTGGCTTCCATTTCATTGCGGGGCTTTTTGAAGTCCAGCACCAGCTTCTGGTTGTCGGCGGCAGTAAAGTTGAGCACCAGCGGTTCGGCAGTTACCAGCTTGATGTCGTTGCGGCTGGAGTAGTTCCCTTCAAAAGCAACAACCAGCTGATGCTTGCCAGCGCTGAGCGGGAAAGTGCTGGTTTTGTCGAGCAGTTTGGGGTTGATCGGTTGGCCGTCGATCAGCTGGGCAACATAAGGGGCACTTACTTCGACCTGGGTATTGGCCAGAGCGCTACCCGCAAACAACAGACCAGCCAGTGCCGGTACCAGAACAGTCAGTTTCATTTCATCTCCTTGAACAGTCAGACGATTGCCTGCTGAAAACAGGGGCTCATTTTTACAGGTTTGGTCCACTGCGGCAATTGCTCTTTGAGTTGGTCAAAATCAACCCAGATATCATCTTTTCTATCATTAGGATTGAGTGGCAGCGTGATTCGGAAGTGTCATTCAATGCGCCGTTTGAACGGGGGCAGGGCATCGAGCAGCCCCTTGCCATAGCGTTTGGTCAGCAGGCGGCGATCGAGAATGGTGACCCGTCCCCGATCAGCCTCCTTGCGGATCAGGCGACCACAAGCCTGAATGAGCTTGCGCGACGCCTCCGGTACCGTCAGTTGCAAAAAGGGATTGCCGCCCCGCTTCTCGACCCATTCGGCAGTGGCCTCTTCCACCGGCGAGTTGGGCACCGCGAACGGCAGCTTGGTGATGACCAGGTTGGTGAGGTAGTGACCGGGCAGATCCAGCCCTTCGGAAAAGCTGCCAGTACCGAACAGGATGCTGGCCTGACCGCCGTCGCACTTCTGCTTGTGCAGGGTGAGCAGGGCGTTGCGGGAGGCCTCGCCCTGTACCAGCAAAGAGAGCCCCTTTGCCCTGAGACCAATGGCCACCTCGTTCATCTGCCGGTAGGAAGAGAAGAGCACCAGGCTTGCCTCTTTACCCGCCAGCAGGCGTGGCAGGGCGCTAATCAGCTCGTTGGTAAAGGCTGGGGAGTTGGGCTCATGGGCCATCTTGGGCAGATAGAGCTCGGCTTTCTGGTAATCAAAGGGGGAGCGCAGGCGCAGATAGCGGGTGCCGTCGTGCTCCTTCAAACCCACCTGGTGGCGGAAATAGCTAAAGGAGGAGAGGGCGGTCAGGGTGGCCGAGACCAGCACGGCGCCCAGACACCTGGACCAGAGCCACTCTTCCAGCAGATAACCCACCTCGATAGGGGAGGCATGCAGCCAGATGTCGCCATCGTCACTCTTGGCCATCCAGCGGGCGAGCGGGGTCTTCCCCTCGGGAATATGGCGCCCCAACATCTCCCACAGGGCGCAGAAGCTCTCCAGCCGCTGCAGATGAAAACCGCTCTCGGCCAGTAGCGGCTCGGCCTCCTTGCGACGGATCTCGCCATCTTTCAGGGCTTCACCGATGGCTGCCTGCATTCTGTCCAGCGCTCGCAGCGCCTTCTTGCTCGACTCCCTGAGATTTTCTGCCAGCATCGGCAGCGGGTCTGGCAATACCCCTTCGCCAAAACGGTAGTGCGTCTCGCTGCCAAACAGCCGGTCATTGCTGGCGAGCCACTGCTCCACCGCCTTGAGGTCGGGTTGAATGGAGGCGAGGGCATCCTGCAACTTCAATTGCGGATCGATGAGGCTCTCTTTATTGAGCGTTCGAGTCAGCTTGCCAGCACTTTGCACCAGTTTTTCCAGCCAGCGGCGCGAACCTTTGACGCTGGCCGAGGCGGCGCCGTGATCCCGGGCGATGGTAGGCAGGTGGTGCGCTTCGTCCAGCACATAGATGCACTCGTCGGGTGGCGGCAGGATGATGCCGCCACCCATGGTGAGGTCAGAGAGCAGCAGCGCGTGGTTGACAACCAGCACGTCGGCCGCATCCATGTCGTTGCGGGCGCGGTGGAAGGGGCAGTGTTGATGATGGGTCAGGGCCTTGTTGCAGGTGTGGCGATCGGCGGCGATACGATCCCAACACAGGTCGGGTATGGGTTTGGGCCAGTTGTCCCGATCGCCATCCCAGTTGCCTTCGGTGTAGGCCTGCCATAGCGCCTGATAGCAACGCTTGTCGGCTTCTGATGGTTTGTGTTTGCTCAGGGCGCCGAAGTCGAATTCGAAGTTGGCCATCTCGCTACCGCTTGCAGCCTGCTCCAGCAGATGTTCGCAGCAGTAGCGCTGGCGCCCCTTGACCAGCATAAAGCGAAACGGCAACTCGCTGTGGCGGTGATAGAAGGGGAGATCCTTGTGGATCAGCTGCTCCTGCAATGCCACGGTGGCGGTGGAGATCACCAGCTTTTTCTGGGTCAATCTCGCGACAGGGATCGCTCCCTGAGCATAGGAGAGGGATTTGCCGATACCGGTGCCCGCCTCGGCCACCAGAATCCGGCGCTGTTTGTCATACTCCCCGGTCAGCGTCTTGGCTATCTCGGCAACCAGAAAATTCTGTTCTTTACGCGGCACAAAACCGGGCAAGCCATCCGAAATCTGGCGGTAGGTTTGACGAATGGTGGCTTTGAGGCGAGTTGACAGCATAAAGAGGAGGCCAGTTTGGTTGTTGCGCTGGGAAAGGCCAAGGATACCCGTATCCCCTTGTCGGGGTCGAGGGGCGCACTTTCATCACCCTCATTTCGCACTGGTCTGATGAGGTTGGTTGTTTATCAGGGAGTTAGCTGCAATTACCTAAAAAACAGGCTGTGCAAGTAGAAAAAAACAGCAAAAAGCATTGCAAACGTTTTCCTTCGATGATCAGATAATGTGAGAGCTGGCTCACATTTCTGCTTTGGTGACTATGCTTTTCATAAAAAGTTCCAAGTTTTTTCGTTGCGGTTGTGAAAACCCGGTGCTAGTCTCGCCGTCATAGTGATGCAAAGTACATCGCTAACACAGGGAATAACAAAGACTTAGTGTTTAATTACAGTAGGCATTGGAAACTATGAAAAAGACAATTCTGGCTATTGCTATCCCGGCTCTGTTTGCATCCGCAGCTAACGCAGCTGTGATCTATGACAAAGACGGTACCAATTTCGACGTATACGGCCGCGTACAGGCTAACTACTATGGCGATGCTAACGACAAACCAGCTGAGCTGGTTGGTTCTACTCGTCTGGGTTGGTCCGGTAAAGTAGCTCTGAACAATACTTGGGCGGCTATCGCCAAGACTGAATGGCAGGTAGCTGCCGAAAACTCTGGTAGCAAAACTAGTGATATCGACCCGCGTCATATCTATGCCGGTTTTGACGGTTCTCAGTACGGTAAGATCATCTTCGGTCAAACCGACACTGCCTTCTACGACGTTCTGGAGCCGACCGATATCTTCAACGAATGGGGTGATGCCGGTAACTATTACGATGGTCGCCAAGAAGGTCAGATCATTTACTCCAACGCTATCGGTGGCTTCAAAGGCAAAGTTTCCTACCAAACCAATGATGATGTTGCTGTTGTAGTAACTGACGTCGGTCAGAAAGTTAAAGAAGATGCTGTTTGGGGTAAAGACGTTAAGCGTAAGAAAGCTTATGCCGCAGCAGCTGGTTATGACTTCGATTTCGGTCTGGGCTTCAATGCAGGTTATGCATACTCTGACTTGCAAAATAAAGTCAACGGCCAAACTGGTAAGAAAGACGAGTGGGCTGTTGGCGCACACTATGCAATCAATGGCTTCTACTTCGCTGGTGTTTACACCGAAGGTGAAGTTAAGAACAAGAGCTCTGGCGTGAAAGATGAAGGCCGTGGCTACGAGTTCGCTGCCTCTTACAATGTAGACGCTTGGACCTTCCTTGCTGGTTATAACTTCAAAGAAGCCAAAGAGAATGCCCAGAAGGCAGGCTCTAGCTACAAAGACCAAGTTGACGAAACTCTGCTGGGTGTTCAGTACTCTTTCACTCCGAAGCTGAAAGCTTACACCGAATACAAAATCCAGAGCATCGAGAAGCTGGACGACGAGTGGACTGTTGCTCTGCAGTACAACTTCTAATAAGAAGTTGCTGACAAGCGATATCCAAGCTTGAGTCTTTGACCAAGCGATAAAATGGCCGGATTGATATCCGGCCATTTTCTTTTTGTTGTCTTGATAGTGATTGGATGAGCGGCTGGGTAAACCGTATTGCTGCCCAAGTTGCCAAAGCCGTTGTCACGATTAATCTCTCCTGCTCCTGCTCCTGCTCCTGCTCCTGCTCCTGCTCCTGCTCCTGCTCCTGCTCCTGCTCCTGCAGCTCATAAATGTCTTCAGGCTAACAGGCGCTACGGTTCTGTTAAGTGAACAGCCCGAATTCGGGCGCAGCCTCTGTCCGGTGGAGAATGGCTGCGAAGGAGCTGGGGGAGAAATATATGTGCGGTATAAACAAAAATTCGGTCATTTTGGGAAAATACATAAATTAAATTTATGGCGACCTTCTTGGCCTGTTGTCGGGGTTTGGAGCATTGTGCTCAACGTAATGAGGGATATGGCCGATCTTAACGGGCTGTCTAATTGAGCGCCTGTTGGACGGACGTTATAGCTTTTCGTCTATCTGCAATGGTTTGGTCCTCCTCAGATCTGTGGCGGAAGAGGCCAATAGCCGATATGGCTGATTGGGCCTGTGGCTTGGCTGTTCGGTTGTGTTGCAGCTTGATGTTTAATTGCCGATTGCCGATTGCCGATTGCCGATTGCCGATTGCCGATTGCCGATTGCCGATTGCCGATTGCCAGTTGCTGTAAGATGGATAGCAAGCGAGCGACCATTGGCAGTGGGTAGGAAAACCGGCGCGGTTATTTTCAGCTGGTGAGCTGATAAGGGAAGAGCGTGGTCTGCAAAAGGATCTCCAGCGTGCGTTTAGGCTGGGGCTTTTGGATGGCGAGTCAAGAAATGGAGAGCCAAGAAATAGCGTGGCAATTAAGGGCGTACCAATAAAAAGGGAAGATGGCGGGCATCTTCCCTTGGCAATCGATTGGTGCGGGCTCGCTCAGCTGTGCTGGCGGCGATCGTTGGCTTGTGCCAGCAGGGTGCGGCTTTCACGCAGGAACTGGTCGGCGTGTTCGCCAAAGAAGCCGGAAACCTGGCTGAACGCCTCGATAAAACCGTCCCTGTCTCCACGCTCCAGCAGACCCAGCGCCTCGCCGAAGTTCTGGTAGTAGCGGCGGATCATAGCCAGGTTCTGTGGCGACGACAGAATGATGTCGGCATAGAGGTGGGGATCCTGGGCAAACAGCCGCCCCACCATGGCCAGCTCCAGCCGATAGATGGGGGAGCTCAGCGCCAGCAGCCGCTCAAGATTGGCTCCTTCCCGGGAGAGGTGCCAGCCGTAGGCAAAGGTGGCAAAGTGGCGCAGCGCCTGGATAAAGGTCATCGCCTCATCGTGGGCTTTGGCTTCCACTTGCTGCAGGCGGGCGCCCCAGATAGTCATCTGCTCCAGCAGCCACTGGCTGGCGGCAGCGTCACGTCCCTGACAACAGACGATCACCTGCTTGGCGAGACTCGCCACATCCGGTCCGAACATGGGGTGCAGCCCCAGCACAGGCCCCCGGTGTACTGCCAGCATGTGTTCGAGCGGCGCTGATTTGACGCTGGTGACATCCACCAGCAGGCAATCTGCGGGCAGGTTGCCGAGCCGGTCGATGATCTGGCAGGTGATGTCGATGGGCACCGCTACCATCACCAGACCGGCTTCGGCGAGGATCTCGTCAGCACGCGGCCAGTCGGCCTGTTCGAGGGTATCGACGTGATAGCCCGAGAGGGTAAACATATGGCCAAACAGGCGGCCAAGCTGGCCCTGACCACCGATGATCACCACCTTGCCCAGATCCGGCTTCATGCACTTGAAGCCGGTATCTTTTTCACTGGCGTAAGATTCGCGCATCACCCGGCGCAGCACGTCTTCGATGAGGTCACCCGGCACGCCCAGTGCCTCGGCCTCGGTACGGCGGCGGGCCAGCATGCTGGCTTCCCGATCCGGTGCGTAGATGGGCAGGCCGTGGCGGCTCTTCACTTCACCCACTTCTCCCACCAGCGCCAGACGGGCAGCCAGCAGATCGATCAGCTGCCGGTCTACCGCATCAATCTTGTCCCTGAGGGCATTCAACTCTTCTGCCATCTTCAGTCCCTGTGGGTGCCGCCAGCGGCAGCACCTTGTGATTCAATATGTTGCATTAAGATATCACGGCTTAACCGCCAGTTCTGCTCTTGAGTGGCGCCGCCAGCTGGCTGTGGCAACGGGCCAGCAGCGCATCTGTGGTCTCCCAGTCGATGCAGGCATCGGTGATGGAGACACCGTAGCGCATCTCGCACTTGGGTTGCTCGCTCGACTGGTTGCCCTCAAACAGGTTGGATTCGAGCATCACCCCGATGATGGATCGGTTTCCCTCCAGGATCTGGTGGATGACGTTGTCAGCCACCTTGGGCTGCAGACGGTGATCCTTGCTGGAGTTGCCGTGGCTGCAATCTACTACCAGTCCCGGCTGCAGGCCCGCTTTTTCCAGCGCCTCTTCCGCCAGCGACACATTGACCGAGTCGTAGTTGGGGTGTTTGCCGCCGCGCAGGATCACATGGCCATCCGGGTTGCCCTGGGTCTGCAACAGCGCGACCTGGCCCTGCTGGTTAATGCCCATAAAAGCGTGGGGAGAGGAGGCCGATTGCAGGGCGTTGATAGCAGTGCCCAGATTACCGTCGGTGCCGTTCTTGAAGCCGACCGGCATGGAGAGGCCGGAGGCCATCTCCCTGTGGGTCTGGGATTCGGTGGTGCGGGCGCCGATGGCCGACCAGGAGAAGAGCTCGGCCAGGTATTGCGGGCTGATGGGGTCGAGTGCTTCGGTCGCCAGCGGCAGCTCCATCTCGGCCAGCGAGCAGAGCAGCTCGCGGGCACGGTGCAGCCCCAGCTCTACGTCGAAGGTGCCATCCAGATTGGGGTCGTTGATAAAGCCCTTCCAGCCCACCGTGGTGCGGGGTTTCTCAAAGTAAACCCGCATCACAATGTAGAGAGAGTCCTGATAGGCATCATGCAAGGCCTTGAGTCTGGTTGCGTACTCTTTGGCGGCCTCCATGTCGTGAATGGAGCAGGGGCCGCAGATCACCAGCAGGCGGTGGTCACGGCGGTGGATGATATCGGCGATGGTATTGCGGGCCCCTTGCACGAATGCCAGCGCCTTGGCGGAGATAGGCAATTTCTCCTTGAGCTGGGCAGGCGTGATCATCACTTGTTCGGACTGGATATGGATGTTGTTCAGGGGATCTCTTTGCATGATGTCGTTCTCTCTGGACTGAATTCTAAAAGCAACCGTACACATATATTTACATTGGTACGTGCTTTGTTACGCAACCGCCCTCACCTTACCAAGTAAAAACAAACAATCAAGTGAAATAAGCGGGTTTACTGCCATTTATGCAGATAAAAACGCGTTGACATAGTCGTTATGGTAATAAAATAGCGAGGGATAGCGTGACGGAGTGTGTTTTTTGTAATTAAATGTTTACGATTGCGCAGGGGGAGGGCAAAAGAAGCATAAAGGGAGAGCTGGGTCGACACCGCAGAGAAACAAGAAAGGGGCCTTGATGGCCCCTTCGAATAGGGGCCAGAGCCCCGTTCAAGACGTGATATTACGCCTTGAGTTTGTCCAGCATCTCTTTGGTTACTAGGACTATGCCCTGTTCGGAGCGATAGAAGCGACGGGCATCTTCATCGGCGTTTTCACCGATCACCATCCCTTCTGGCAGCTTGCACCCCTTGTCGATCACCACCCGGCGCAGGCGGCAGCCCGGCCCGATCTCGACCCCGGGGAAGACCACGGCCTGATCCAGGGTGCAGAAAGAGTGAACCCGCACATTGGTAAAGAGCACCGAGCTCAGGATAAAGGAGCCGCTGACGATGGTGCCGCCAGAGAACATCGAGTTGATGGTCATGCCGTGCTGGCCGTTTCTGTCCTGCACGAACTTGGCGGGTGGCGTCATGGTCTGGCTGGTCCAGATGGGCCAGTCCTGATCATAGATATCGAGCTCCGGAGTGACGGAGGCGAGATCCATGTTGGCCTCCCAGAAGGAGTCCACTGTGCCCACATCGCGCCAGTAGGGGCGCTTCTCGGCATTGCAGCCGACGCAGGACATGCCAAACGGGTGAGCGTATGCAGTCCCTTCCCGCACCACGCGGGGGATCACGTCCATCCCGAAATCGTGGTGGGATTCGTCGTTGGTGATGTCTTCATCCAGCAGCTGATAGAGATACTCGGCATCGAAGATGTAGACCCCCATGGAGGCGAGGGAGGTATCTTCCTTGCCCGGCATGGCAGGCGGGTTGGCCGGTTTTTCCACAAAGGCGTTGATCTTGCGATCGCCATCGATCGCCATTACCCCGAAGGCACTCGCTTCACTGCGCGGCACTTCGATACAGGCAACGGTCACCTTGGCGCCCATGTTGACGTGGTCGAGCAGCATGGCGGCGTAGTCCATCTTGTAGATGTGGTCGCCTGCCAGTACGACGATATATTTGGGACCATGGTCGCGGATGATGTCCAGGTTCTGATAGACCGCATCAGCGGTGCCCCGATACCAGTTGACCTCGTCCACGCGCTGCTGCGCGGGCAGCAGGTCGATGAACTCGTTCATCTGATAGCGCAAGAAAGACCAACCTGATTGAAGGTGGCGCAGCAAGCTGTGGGATTTGTACTGGGTCACCACACCTACGCGGCGAATGCCGGAGTTGATGCAGTTGGAGAGCACAAAATCGATGATGCGGAATTTTCCGCCAAAGTGGACTGCAGGCTTCGCTCTGTTATCAGTTAACTGTTTGAGGCGACTACCCCGCCCTCCGGCGAGAACCAAAGCCATGGTCTCGTTCAGCAACTGTCTTGCTTTTGCTGTATTGGCAGGTTGTAACAACATCTTGTATCCCTTTGTAGATAAATCACTACAATCTTGCCGCTTTTGAGACCTAAAGAAAGTGCTTTCAGTCACACTTTTGCGGGGTATGCCGTAATAAAATGACTTTTTTGTTATTAAGGTGTGGTTGTTTTTTCATCTTTTGCTGTCAATCTGCTCACTCGTAAATTTTCTTCGCAAAAAGAAGCTAACAGCGTTAACAGCGTGGGCAGGAAAGAGGCCCCTGCTTGTGTGCAGGGGCCGCAAGGTGGGAGGTAAAACACACCGCAAAAAGGGCGGTTATGCCGCCTCTGCCAGCGGCTCCTCACCCTTCTTCTGATAGGCCTGCGGGCTCAGACCCAGCAGCTCCTGCACGGTGGAGGCCACGGTGATGGAGGAGATGGTCCCCACCAGAATGCCGGTGAACAGAGTGAAGGAGAAACCGTAGAGGGTATCGCCGCCAAACAGCAGCAGTGCCCCGACGGTAAACAGGGTGGTACCCGAGGTGATCATGGTACGGCTGAAGGTGGCCTTGATGGCGACATCAGAACATTCGTGGATCCCCATCTGGGTGCGCGAGCTCAGCAGATCCCGCAAGCGGTCCGAAATCACGATGCTGTCGTTGAGGGAGTAGCCAATCACCGCCATCAGACCGGCGATGACGTTGAGATCAAACTCGATGTTGAACAGCGCCAGCAATCCCAGTGCCACGATGGCATCGTGGATCACCGAGATAAGGATGCCGATGGCCTGACGCCACTCGAAGCGAAACGCCAGATAGGCCGAGATGGCGAGGGAGGCGACCAGCACCGCCAGCATCCCCTGCTGGAACAGCTCGGCACCTACCTGCGGGCCGACGATGGTGGTGCGCAGCAGCTCGACCGGCATGCCCAGTTGCTGGGTCAGCATGGTGGCAAGCTCGGTGGCCTGCCAGGGCAGTTCGTGCGGTGGCAGCTTGATCAGCCACTCGCCGGGGACACCGGCAGAGCTGAGCTCCACCGCGCCTGCCAGCGGGGAGGTGAGCATGGCGTTGAGCTCATGGGCCTCCTTGAGGGTCTGGATATGAAACTCCAGCAGGGTGCCACCGGTAAAGTCGAGGCCGAGGGCAAGGCCGTTGACCAGCAGCATGGCGATGCTCGCCACTGTCAGTACGATAGAGGCCCACAGGCCGATATAACGCCAGCGGGTCAGCCCCATGGCAACAATCATTCTCAACATAGTTCTCTCCTTGGCCTGCCAGCGCCGGGCTGGCGGCCGCGTCCCGACGTGCCTTGGCACTGCGGGGGAAATGTCTCTGATCCGGCGCGTTTGGCTGGCCATCTCCATGGCCGGCGGAGGTGCCGGATCCGCTCATCAGGGGGCGGTTCGCCCCGTTACACCTTCAGCGTGCGCTCGCTGCTGCGGCCCCACAGGGGGTTGATGATGGCGCGTGTGCCCCAGATCCCGGTCACCATGCTGGAGATAAGCCCCAGAATGAGGGTGATGGAGAAGCCTTGCAGCGGCCCGGAACCGATGGAGTAGAGCACCACGGCGCAGATGAGCGTGGTGATGTTGGCATCGAAGATGGTGCGAAATGCCGAGCGATAGCCAAAGTCGATAGCGTTGGCCAGCGAGCCGCCGTCACGCAGGCGATCCTTGATCCGCTCGAAGATGAGCACGTGGGTATCCACCGCCATCCCCACCGTCAGCACCAGACCTGCGATCCCCGGCAGGGTCAGCACGGCTCCCGGCAGCACCGCCAGCATGCCGACCTGCATCAGCAGGTTGGCGACCAGCGCTGTGATGGCGACCCAGCCGAACTTGCGATACCAGGCCATCATAAACAGCATCATGCCCGCCATCCCGAACCCGAGGGCGGTAAAGCCCGCTTCGATATTCTGCATCCCCAGCGTCGGGCCAATACTGCGCTCTTCCAGGATCTTGAGCGGTGCGGTGAGGGCGCCGGCGCGCAGCAGCATGGCGAGCTCCTGCGCTTCCGGCAGACTGCCAATCCCGGTGATGCGAAACTGGTTGCCAAGGGCGGTCTGGATGGTGGCGACGTTGATCACCTCGCTCTGGGCGCGCAGCTTGCCCTGGGCATTGGTCTTGTACTCGGTGAAGACGGTCGCCATCGGTTTGCCCACATGCTGGCGGCTGAACTGGTTCATCTTGTTGCCGCCCAGGGTGTCGAGCACGATGTTGACCTGCGGCTGACCCATCTCGCCCATGTTGGCCCGGGCATCGACGATGTGCTCGCCGGTCAGCACTGGCCGGCGCGCCATGCCGACGGCCTGACCGTTGCGATCGGCGATGTAGAAGTGGCTGTCAGCCTTGGCCTCGTAGAAGGCCAGTGACGCGGTCGCCCCGATCACCTCTTTCGCCTGCTTGGGATTGTGCACGCCCGGCAGCTCGATGCGGATGCCATCCTGACCCTGACGCTGTACCGAAGCTTCGACGATGCCGAGTTCGTTGATCCGCTTCTTGAGGATGGAGAGGTTCTGGGTCACGGCGTTGTTGATGAGCTGGGTGCGTTCGGCCTCGCTCAGCACCAGCTTGAGCTGGTTGCCGCTGCGGGTCATTTTCCACTGATCCTGACGGGTGCCGGCGCTCTCCTTGATGATGGTGAGCCAGCCACTCTGATCGTCAGCTTCCGGCAGGGTGACATTGACGCTGCCCAGATCGGCCCGGGCCACGCCGGCACCGCGCAGATTGGCTTCACGGAAGCGGGTGCGCAGGGTGTCGACCAGATTCTTGGTCTGGGCATCGAGGACGAAATCGACATCGACCCCGATCAGCAGCTGGGAGCCGCCGCGCAGATCGAGCCCGAGCTTGATGGGATCGGCACCAAGGCGGCTGATCCAGGTCGGGGCGTTGGAGTGGAACTCCAGCGTCAGCGCTGCACTGTCGAGACCCTGCTGCTCCAGCAGTTGTTTGGCTCTTTGCTGTTCACTCTGGCTGGCAAAGACCAGCTCGACCCGCTCCGGTTGTTCGATGATCTTGGTCGGGGTCAGGTGGTTGTCGGTCAGCAGCATCTGCTGTTTGGTGGTCAGGCTCTGCTGACCGTGCAGACCAAGAGAGGGCTGCTCGCCAAAAAAGGTCGGCAGCGAATAGAAGGTAAAGGTCAGCAGCATGAGCAGCAGTAGGGCGTACTGCCACTTGCTCATGCGGTTGAGAAGGGTATGGCTGGTTTTTCTCATGGCAAATTGGCCTCTGTCAGGAGAATGGTGCGCAGGCCGATAGCATCAAGGCTCGGCAAGGCGCAGAAAAATGGATGCATCAAGTGCGGATCAGGCCGAAGCGGGATCCGTCAGAAGGAGGAGATGAGCAAACAGTGGATGTGCCAACCCCTCGGGGTCAGGCGCTCAGATAGCTCTGGGTGAAGCGGTACTGCAGATACTGGCGCTGCAGCCGGTGGCGGTGAATGGTGGCGAAGGGATCGCGAAAGCGCTGCTTGTGGTAGAGCTGGGCGGCGAGCAACAGCCAGCCAAGCAGCACCAGCAGAATTGCCTGGGCAGACCAGCTCTGGATCAGCTCGTAGACCACATTTTTGGGCTGGTTGTCGCTGCGCAGGGAGTGCTCAAAACGCAGCAGGTGATTCTGGTTGGTCGCAACAAACTTGATGACACCATCGTCGCTCTCGCTCGCTTGCGAGAGGCTCTGGGTCTGTTGCTGATCGGGTAGCCGCGGGCCTTCCATCACATTGATGGAACAAAGCAGAGTGAGCGAGACAACGAGTGCCACCAGCCCCAGTTTGACTTTGTCGATAAGGCGCAAAAGGGTATTCCCGATAAATGGAAAGGGGAAACTACCACAGGCGGCGCAGGCGGGACAACCCTTGCCGCCCAATTAGGATTATTCTGAAACCCCTTGGTCAGCTCCCGGTCATCTGCTGGAAATCGCGGGCATAGCCCTTGAGCAGGGAGTAGAGATGGGCCCGCTGGGCCAGATCCAGCGACTGGCTCATGGCGCAGAGCCAGTTGACGGTGCGCTGGCGCGACTGCTCGGTATAACCGGTGAAGCGGCCATCCATCATGCCATCCCCCTGTGCCAGCAGCTCGGTCAGCTCGCGGGTGAAGTCGGGGCTCTGGCGCTGCTGCATCAGCCTGTCCAGCTCTTTGGTCCAGGAGGTCTGGAACTCGAGCCAGGGGGGCATCAGCTCATACTGCCACTCGGCCCACTGGGCCACCAGTGGCGCCTGCGCCGGTTTCACTTCGCCAATCCAGTACTCGAGGCGCTGGTTCATCTTGTCGCGAAACTCCGCCAGCATCTTCTCTTTGGGTTCGCTGGCAAACTCCTGCTGCCGCTCCTGCTGGCGCTTGAGCCGATCGGCCATGAAACGGGTCACCTGCTCATCGCTCAGGGTGCTCGCCAGCCTGACGGTGCGGGGAATGGCGTTCTCCAGGGTGCGGGTCAGGCTCTGCTGCACCGCATCGAGATTGGTGGAGATCTGCTCCGGTGTCATGGGGCTGGCCACCGCTTTGGCGAGGGTATCGAGATCCCGGGCGTAGCGGGGCAGCTCGTGCTGGCGGTGCCATGCCATCAGCCCTTTGACCTCGCGGCTCAGCAGATCCTTCTGGGGGGAGGTGAGGACGAAATAGTCATCCAGCTGCCAGATGATGGCGGTATCAATCCAGTAGTAGATAACCCGGGTCGAGCAGCCGGTCAGCAGCAGGCCGAGCAGTAGCAGACCCCAGGTTTTTGGCTTGTGCCAGCGTACCTTGTTGATCATCTGTCACTCCAGTCGTTGCCGGTTGAGGGCAATCAGTGTGTCGTAGTCGGGTGAAGCGTCTTGTTCCGCCATCAGCAGGGCCCAGAGCAGACCGATATAGTCGACCCAGGGGATAAACGCCTCACTCTGAAAATCAGGCCACTCATGGCGTGGTAGCGAGCGCAGATAGTGCTCTTCCAGCGCCTTGCGCCGCTCTGCAGGCCAGTCGTGGGTGCGCTGGATGCTGGCCACCTCAAAGCCGGGATGGCCTGCCGCACCGTACTCCCAGTCGATAACCCAGGGCGCGTGACCCAACAAGTTAGCCGGATTGAGATCATGGTGGCAAGGTCGCCAGCAATCGCCGGGGTCGCGGCTGGCAAGCAGGCTGCGCTCCAGTGCCGGCAACCAGGTCGGTACCTGAGCCAACCGGGCGCGATAACCGGCGGCGTGGGCCCGTACCGCCATCACCACCGTGGGCAAAGGGAGGCGATGCAGCTTGCGCAGCACATCTGCCAGCAAACGGGGCTGTTCGGCGACGGGGGGCGCAGCTTCAAGCCAGTTTGGCTCGTCGCACCACTCCAGCAGCATCAGGCCGCTGGCGGGATCCTGGTAATGGCAGGGCAGTGCCAAACCCGACCTTATGGCGCCCTGATAGAGCTGCCACTCGGTGGCCCGGTCGATGCCAAGGCGCACCGGGTCCGGGTGGCCTTGGCGCAAAAAGTAACTGCGCCCCGAAGGGAGGCGCAGTCGATAGTTACTGTTGGTGAGGCCCGCGCCGAGCGCCTCGAAAGTCCCGTCCCGCCATGGGACGGGCAGCGTGGCGAGCAAAACGTCGGGGGCGAGCATCACCGGATTAGCCTTACCAGCCAAAGGTGGACTTCTTCGCCTGCTTGCGGATCTCTTTCTGGTCAGCCCAGAGCAGCTCGCCGCTTTGCAGGTCCATCAGGTTCATGGTCATCTGGTAGTAGACATCCTTCACCTTGCCATTGTCCTTGACGATGCTGGCGAGGTTGCCATAGACCATGTAGCGGGCTCCGGTCTGCTTGCCCAGTCGTACCATGGAGGCCGGGTCAACCATGCCGCTGCTCTGCTGATATTCGAGCTGCTGCTTGACGGCGGCAACCTTGCTCATGTCGACGAAGCGGAACTTGCCGGCCCGCAGCAGCTTGGTGCGGATGGTGTCGGTGATCGCTTCAGTATCGATGTGCTCGGAGGTCTTGTTGCGGATGGAGTCCATGAACATAACCGGACGGCCGCCGGCGGTGATCTCGCTGGTGGCGGGGGAGGCCAGCATGGAATCCGCCATCTTGTCGGCAATAGCCTGCAGATCGCTTGAGCCGTAATCGACGGTGACCGTTTCGGTTTCGGTCGGATCACCGTAGCTGACCGTGGTGCTGGAGCAGCCGCCCAGCAGCAGGGCGCCGGTCAGGATCAGCAGGGCATGATTCATTTTCATCAGTAGGATTCCTCAATCACTTCACGTACATAAATCCGGTAACCGCGGGCGGTCGGGCTCGGCGCCAGGGCAGACAGGGTGCGGGTCTGATAGCCATGCAGCTTGAGCGGTGTCCAGCCACGACCGTCGCTGGCGACCTCCTGACCGGCCTCATCATACCAATAGAACATATATTGCAGCTTGTTGTCGCCACGCTGGGTGCTGGCGGCGGCCACATTGACCTGCAGCAGTCCGTTCTGTTCACGGCGGCTCAGCTCGGTCAGGGTGACGTTGACGTTTTGATGCTGCTCCGCCACCGCTGCGGCGCCCGGTGCTCCATAGAGCGCCACGCCGGAGGTGTTGGTGGCGCAGCCGGTCAGCAGCAGCGCGAGCCCGAGGGCCAACCCGTATGCTTTCATCTTGCTCTCCTTGATTGGAGTGAGTGGGGCAGCACTGGGGGCTGCCCGGTTAATCGTCTTGCTCATCTCTCTTTGCCGCTTGCTCAGAGCGGCATCACCCGGGTGGTCAGGCCGGCGCCGAGGCGCTGAACCCACACCAGGGTGGTGCGGCCGCTATGAATGGTCAGCGGCAACTGGCGCTGGGCGGCACCCGCACCCAGAGTGAGGGTCACCTCACCCGCCGGCACCATCCCCTGCCAGCTCGATGCCTGCGCAGGCAGTGTCAGCCAGCTGCGGGTATCGGCTCGTTCCGAGAGGGTGTTGAAGATCCCCACCAGAATATTGCCCACATCGCCCCCCTCTTTGGCGGCGGTGCGGCGCATCTGCTCCTTGGCCACCAGCCGCAGCGCCTGGCGGGTCAGCATACCGGGCAGCCGCTCCTGCAGATCCTTGGCGGCCAGCGCTTCCAGCCTGACCAGCTCGCTGGTCTGCTCAACCCGTTTGCCGAGCGTGACCGTGAGCGGCCCCGTGTCGCTGGCCCGATTATCGTAATAGGGGATGGCCACGGTAAAGGTGCGAAAATCGCCTTGGGAGGTGGAGATGGGCAGCGGCAGGAAGAGTTCGCGCCGCGCCGGGATCAGGCCATCTTCAAACAGCACCACCAGTTGGCCCTGATTTTTAGTGAGTGGTGGCGCTTTGCGACCCACTTTTTTCTCGGTCGCGCGGATCTCGTCCGGTGCGCCGCGCAGCACCGCCAGACGCAGCAAGGCATCCTGCAGGCTGCGGTTGTCCGGCGCTATCTGGTAGCCGCGCTGGTAATCGACCCAGGCGTCGTTGAGATCACCCGCAGCCTCATAGAGCACGGCGGTGAAGTAGAAGGTATAGGCGTTCTGGAAACCGTTCTTGACCTTGCCGATCAGCCGGTCGAGCTCGGGGGCGCCGCGCGACATCAGCTGGCGCATCTCCCCCTCGGTCTCGGCCTCTTCGCTCTCATCCTTCGCTTTGCGCACCTCGTCAGCTCGCCGTTTCAGGGCCTGCTCCTGCACCTGATTGGCCCGGCGTACCTCCACCAGGGCGCCATCGGCATCCCCTCGTTGCAGGTAGTTAAGGGCCAGATAGTGGTGCAGCATGGTGCGTTCGTAATCGGGGGTGAGGTAGGCCATCGACTGGTCGTTGGTGAGCAGGCTGCCCACCTGACCCAGACCGTGGCTCAGCCGGTATTCGGCCTGATTGTCTTCCCACTGAAGGCGGCTGTCGGCGGCAGAAAACGCCTGCTTGCTACCCGCATCCTGACCGGCGAGCCAGGCGATGCGACCCTCTTCAAGGCGATCGAGG
The DNA here is from genome assembly GCF_963866575.1 of Aeromonas sp. L_1B5_3. NCBI lineage: Bacteria > Pseudomonadati > Pseudomonadota > Gammaproteobacteria > Aeromonadales > Aeromonadaceae > Aeromonas > Aeromonas sp. L_1B5_3. Next base: position 47,189 of record NZ_CAWMDN010000164.1, on the reverse strand, counting down.
ACAAAGGTGTCATCGCCGAGGGTGGAGTCGCGCACCTCGGGCAGCGCCTCGGCGGCATGGCCCAGCAGCAACTGGTTGCGCAATGGCACCATCTGATCGGAGTAGGAGACGAACATGTCTTGCCAGCGGGAGGCGCAGCCCCCCAGCAACAGCAGGGCGCCGCAGAGCAACATGGCGCTGCGGCAGGTTGAGGCATGGCGATTCATTACAGGCTGAGCAGCGGCCCCAGCGGCTGGCCACCGACCAGATGCATGTGGATGTGGTAGACCTCCTGCCCGCCGTGGCGGTTGCAGTTCATGATGAGGCGGTAGCCATCCTCGGCAATGCCCGCGTCGGCAGCCAGCTTGCGGGCCACGGTGAACATCCGGCCAAGGGCCAGCTCGTGCTCCGGCTCCACATCGTTGACGGTGGGGATCAGCACATTGGGGATGATCAGCACGTGGGTCTTGGCCTTGGGCTGGATGTCCCGGAAAGCGGTCACCAGATCGTCCTGATAAAGGATGTCGGCGGGGATCTCTTTGCGGATGATTTTGCTGAAAATGGTTTCTTGCGCCATGGCTAACTCCCTTATGAGAAAAAGAAAATCGAATTTGGATCCCAAGCGGCTCCGCGCTGCACGGCAAGTGTGACACAAGCCGAGATTTGACACAGCTGATGTCCCATTCCCTTCAGTTATTGTTAAAAATACCGATAGCCGGAGGGACGTCATCTGTAGCGCCTGTTCAGGGTGGTCTGCAGGGTATCAAAAGGACGGGGTACTCAGGCAAGGGACTTTTGCATATACAGCGGGATAATAATGAAACAATCAATGTCGGATCTCTCCATCTTGCAGCGGGTCTATCTCGGCTTCGCTATTCTGGTGGCCGTGATGGTGGCCAGCTCACTGCTCACATTTCGTAGTCAGGAGACCCTCGGCGGGGCGCTGGAACAGGTTACCCAGCAGTCGATGCCGCTGGTGATCGCCAGCAGTCAGACCCAGATCTCTCTGCTCAGCGCCAACAAGTGGCTCGGGGATGTGCTGACCGAGCAGGACCCCAAACAGCTGCCGGCCGAAGTGGCCGAGCTGAAACAGGCCAAGGCGCAGGTCGACAAGACCCTGGCCGCCTTGCGGCAGCAGGTGGCCGAACACCCCGAGCTGCAGGGCGAGATGACCGCCCTTGGCGAGCAGGTGGCGCGTTATCTGGAACTGACCGATACCCTGCCCGGTGAGCACGAGGCGCTGCTCACCCGATTGCACAAGGTCAATCTGGCCAAGGGGCAGTTTCAGGTCAGCCTGCCCCAGTTCAAGAAGAATCTGGGTGACATGATGATCACCATCGACGACAGCTTCATCAAGATGCTCTCCGAGACCCTGACCACCAAGCTCTCCGCCATCGAACTCTCCACCATGGATGCGCTCAACCAGACCATCCCGGCTCCCATCGAAGGGGCGCTCAAACGTAACAAGATGCAGATCGAGGGGTTCAACAGCACCATCAAGGATCTGCAGGGCGAGCTCAAGAATTTCGAGAACGACATGGGCCATTATGTCCACGGCTTCGTGCGCGACACCACCGCCAGTGAAGGGGTGCTGGCCCAGTATCTGGCGCTGATGAAGCAGCAGGAGCTGATGCGGGAGAAGAGCAAGCAGGCCAGCGCGCTTATCGTCGAGATCCAGAACCGGCTGGAGCGGATGACCGCGAGCAGCCAGCAGCTGATGAACGGCAGTATCCAGCATGCCAAAGAGGTGCAGCGCCAGAGCACCCTGACTCAGGGGGCGAGCATCGTGGTCGCCATCCTGATCGCCATGCTGGTGGCCTACACCCTGGGCAAGGCGATCCGCCGTCCGCTGCGTGAGCTGCTGCGAGTCCTCTCCGAGGTGACTCGCGGTGACATGACCCAGCGCATCGGCTTTCACAGCAAGAACGAATTTGGTCAGCTGGGCAGCCAGCTCAACCTGCTGATCGCCCAGATGGGAGAGGTGCTGGCCCAGCTCTCCAACGCATCAGCCCAGCTTAACGATGCCGCCCACGGCAACCGCCATACCACCGAATCGGTGCGGGCCGATCTGGAGAAACAGCGGCAGGAGACCGCCTCGGTCGCCGCAGCCATGACCCAGATGGAGGCCTCGGTACGCGAGGTGGCGCAGGCCGCCAACCAGACTCTGGAGCGGGTGATGGATGTGGAGAAGGCCTCCGAGATGGGGCGCAAGGTGATGGCGGGCAATATCACCACCACCCATCAGCTGGCGGGCAAGTTGCAACAGACCGGCAAGGTGATTGGCGATGTGAGCAGCATGAGCAGCCAGATCGGCAACATTCTCGATGTCATTCGCGGTATCGCCGAACAGACCAACCTGTTGGCTCTTAACGCGGCCATCGAGGCGGCGCGTGCTGGCGAGCAGGGGCGCGGTTTTGCGGTGGTCGCCGACGAGGTGCGTAGTCTGGCGGGACGCACCGCGCAATCCACCAGCGAGATCCAGACCATGATCGAGAACCTGCAGCAGGGGGTTGCCAGAGCGGTGACCGTGATGCAGGAGTGCTCGCGCGAGATGGACAGCTGCATGGATCAGAGCTCCCACGCCAACAACGCCATGGAGGAGGTGCAGGGGATCGTGGTGCTCATCAGCGACATGTCGAGCCAGATTGCCTCCGCTGCCGAGCAGCAGCAGGCGACCAGCGCCGACATCGCCACCAACCTCAACCGCATCTCCGATATCTCGGATCTCAACTATCAGGGGATCGAGCGGGTGGCCCAGACCAGCCAGCAGCTCGACTCCCTCGCCGAGCAGCAGGAGAGTCTGGTCAAGCGCTTCCGCCTGAGCGCCTGATGGCAACAGGCTGAAACAACAGGGCCCCGCAGCTGCGGGGCCTTGTTGTTTGCGGCAGTGACAAGAGGATCAGGCGTAGGCGATGGCGCCCTTGCCGACCCCTTCATAGGCGACAATCTTGACGAACTTGTCGCCCACCATCTTCTTCACTTCGCGGGCGATATAGCAGGCCAGCAGCTCGACCGTGGTGTCGGTGTCGATCATCTCTACCTCGGTGGTGGGGATGGCCAGCTGGAACAGCCCCTGTGGCGCCACATATTTGAAGCCGGTGTGGTGTTCACCCAGCTGAACGTTGGCACGGGCACTGAGGGCCAGCTCTTCGAGGGCCACTTTATCTTCATCGGTGCCGAGATAGATATCGGCCCAGCGTTCGGCCCAGTTAAGCTCCAGCTCGCCATCACGCTCGCCATCGATGTGGATCTCGATGGGGGAGCGGTGGCCGTGGGCGATGCGCTGGCAGTTGCCATCGTGCTTTTTCAGGCCGTGGCTGTAGTGATAGAAGGGGCCGTCGATGGCTTCCTGACGCAGGGTCAGCGACAGATCCTTGATGTTGCCCGGCAGCCGTTTGGCCAGGACTGCTAGCAGGTAGCGGGTGACCGACTCCTTGTCGACCTGCGGGGCAGGGATAAAGGCAAAGCCCTGGGTCGGGCAGCGCAGGTGGATGGAGCGACCGGGGCGCAGCAGATCGACGCAGCTCTCGCCATCTTCCAGCGTCTCGACATGCACCAGAGGGCTCTCGGTCGGGACCAGCAGCTTGTGATCCACTTCGTCATCGATGATCGACTTGATAAGCTTCTTTACCCGGCCGAAGTCCAGCAACATGCTCATCTCGTTGAGCTCGCCGCTCATTTCGATATCTACCAGCCAGCTCTCACCTACCATGCCGCGGCGTTCGCACAGGTAGCTGGAGTCGATCACGGTCAAATCTCTTACAAATAACTTCATCAGTCAGGCCTTGCTACAGAGAAAGGGCAGTTTTGCGCTATTATGACCCGCGATTATCGGCAAAGGAACTGGAACCCCCCATGAACAAACTGCTTATCAAGAATGCCACCTTGGTCAACGAAGGCCGTATCTATGCCTCCGATGTGTTGATCGAGGGGGAACGGATTGCCCGCATCGCACCCGATATCGACGCGCACGATGCGGTGGTGATCGATGCCGCAGGTCGCCACCTCATCCCCGGAATGATCGATGATCAGGTCCACTTCCGGGAGCCGGGGCTGACCCACAAGGGGACCATCGCCAGTGAATCCCGGGCCGCCGTCGCCGGTGGTACCACCAGTTTCATGGAAATGCCCAACGTCAATCCCCAGACCACCACCCTCGACGCCCTCGAAGCCAAATATCAGATCGCCGCCAACTCCTCCGTTGCCAACTACAGCTTCTATCTGGGGGCCACCAACGACAACCTGGAAGAGATCAAGCGTCTCGACCCCAAGCAATCCTGCGGGGTCAAGGTGTTCATGGGCTCCTCGACCGGCAACATGCTGGTGGACAATCAGGAGACCCTAGCGGCGATCTTCCGCGAGAGTCCGGTGATGATCGTTACTCACTGCGAAGACACCCCGACCATCGCCAAAGCCGAAGAGTCGGCGCGGGCCAAGTGGGGCGAGAATGTGCCGATGGGCGAGCATGGCCGCATTCGCAGTGACGAGGCGTGCTACAAATCCTCCAGCATGGCGGTGGCACTGGCCAAGCAGTACGGCGCCAAGCTGCATGTGCTGCATCTGACCTCGGCCAAGGAGCTGTCGCTCTTTACCGCCAGTCACGATCTCAGTGAACTGAAAGACAAGAACATCACCGCCGAGGTGTGTGTTCACCATCTGTTCTTCAACGAAGCCGATTACGACACCCTCGGTAGCCAGATCAAGTGCAACCCGGCGGTGAAGAGCGCGGCCGATCAGCACGCGCTGCTCGATGCAGTGCGCAACGACGTGCTCGATATCATCGCCACCGACCACGCCCCCCACACCTGGGAGGAGAAGCAGAACAGCTACTTCAAGGCTCCGTCCGGTGTGCCGCTGGTGCAGCACTCCCTGCAGGCATTGCTGGAGCTCTACCATAACGGCGTATTCACCCTGGAAACCATCGTCAAGAAAACCTCCCATGCGGTGGCCGAGCGCTTCCAGGTGCAGGATCGCGGCTACATCCGCGAGGGCTACTTTGCCGATCTGGTGCTGCTGGATCTGGGCAAGCCCTACGTGGTCAACGATGACAACATCCTCTACCACTGTGGCTGGTCGCCCTTCAACGGCTACCGTTTCCACAGCACGGTGGAGATGACGCTGGTGAACGGCCAGATCGCCTGGCAAAACGGGCAGGTCACTGACCAGATCCTGGGCAAGCGGCTGACCTTTAACCGCTGATTGTTCGCAAAGCAGGCGAACGCACCATTGTCGGGGAATTGGCGGCGTTTCTTTGTTGACAGGGCAGGGCCATCTCCATAAACTCAGCCCCCGTCAGCTCAGACTGACTTCGTCGGCGTGTAGCGCAGCCAGGTAGCGCACTGTCATGGGGTGTCAGGGGTCGGAGGTTCAAATCCTCTCACGCCGACCATCATTCCCCGGAAAAGGCCTTGTCAAACGACAAGGCCTTTCTTCTTTTCTTCTTTGCGCCGTTGCTGCGATTGTCTATCCCCCTTGCGCTGTGCTGTAGTAGCGGCACTGTTCTGCCCTGACGGGGATTATCGTGTCTCTCTTTGCATCCATCTGGCGATCTCTGGTTTTGCTCTCGTTGCTGCTCGGTGGCTGTGCCACGCCATATCAGCAGGAGAAGTCGTTCTGGAACGGTCGCACCGGCTTTTCCGAGACCCGCCTTGCGCCTGACAAGTGGCAGCTGGAGTTTGTCGGCAACGATCTGGTGGACAGGGAGACGGCCCGCAAATATGTGCTCAAGCGGGCAGGAGAGCTGGCGCAGCGGGAGGGTTACCCCATGCTGCAGGTGGAGGAGCTGACCATTGCGCGCGATGCGATAAGGGTGACCCCGGAGCGCCCCATGTTCGGCTTTGACGAGGATGAGCCGGACACCTTCATGGCGCAGATGCAGGTACAGCACACCATCTCGGCCCTGCTTACCTTCCGGTTGCTAAGGCGGGCAATTAATGAACAGTCGCTTCCCACCAAATATCTTGCTGATATTAAAATAAACGGTGATTAATATCGGTTTGTTGCAAGATCCATATCACATACATCTAACAGCAGCATAAAATTCTGGAGTAAGCCTCTAGATTTACCCCCTGCTTTTAGGCATTCTCCCAGCATACCAGCCGCCAGGAATCAACGGCTCGGATCACAAAAACGGACTGTAGTGGCTCCCATGCCACTGTCAACGGCTTGCACCAATCAAAACCGGGACTCCCCCATGAAAATGAATAAACTGACGGTCGCCATCCTCATTTCGATGTTGCTTGGCATCCTTACCGGCCAGGGCTATCGCCTGTTTGCTGCCGATCAGGCGGCAGACTTTGCAAACAACATCACGATCCTGACCGATATCTTCCTGCGACTGATCAAGATGATCATCGCACCATTGGTCTTCACCACCCTGGTGGTCGGCATCGCCAAGATGGGCGATACCCGCACCGTGGGTCGTATCGGTGCCAAAACTCTCGGCTGGTTCATGCTGGCCTCCCTGCTCTCCCTGAGCCTGGGTCTGGTGATGGTCACCCTGATGCAGCCGGGTGTGGGCCTCTCCCTCTCCCTGCCCAATGATACCGCCAGCTCGGGCATTGCTGCTGGCGCGATTACCCTGAAAGATTTCGTGACCCACGCCATTCCGAAAAGCGTGGTCGAGGCGATGGCCACCAACGAGATCCTGCAGATCGTGGTCTTCTCCCTGTTCTTTGGTCTGGCCGCAGCGGCGCTGGGCGATCTGGCCAAACCGGTGGTGGTGCTGATGGCCAGTGCTGCCGAGATCATGCTGAAAGTGACCGGCTACGTGATGAACTTTGCGCCGTTCGCCGTGTTTGGCGCCATTGCCGCCATGGTGGCCAAAGAGGGGCTGGGTATTCTGGTTACCTACGGCAGCTTCATGGCCCAGTTCTACATCGCGCTGGCCTGCCTCTGGCTGCTGCTGATCGCCATGGGTGGCGCCTTCCTGCGTAGCCGCATCATCAAGCTGCTGGCGATGATCCGCGAACCCATCCTGCTTGCCTTCTCTACCGCCAGCTCTGAAGCGGCCTATCCGAAGACCCTGGATCGTCTGGAGAAGTTCGGTTGTGACAAACGCATCGCCAGTTTCGTGCTGCCGATGGGTTACTCCTTCAACCTCGACGGCTCCATGATGTACTGCACCTTCGCGGTGATGTTCATCGCTCAGGCTTATGGCATCGAGCTCTCCACCGCCCAGCAGATCACCATGCTGCTGCTGCTGATGGTCACCTCCAAGGGGATGGCCGGGGTGCCGCGCGCCTCTCTGGTGGTGATTGCCGCGACCCTGAACCAGTTCCATATTCCGGAAGCGGGCATCCTGCTACTGCTGGGTATCGACCACTTCCTCGATATGGGCCGCTCTGCCACCAACGTGCTGGGCAACGCCATCGCCGCCAGCGTGGTCGCCAAGACCGAAGACAGTCTGGGCGAGACCGAAGAGCTGGGCGAGAGTGCTCCCGCCAAGGCATAACCATAGCTTGAGCTGACCAGAGGGTTGGCCGGTGCAAAGAGAAATCCCCGTCATGATAATGGCGGGGATTTTTTATGGTTGGCCGGTTTAGAAGCCCGAACCGGGTTGCAGCAAAAACGCAGCCTCTTCCGGCGTCGAGGTGCGACCCAGTATGTCGTTGCGGTGGGGGAAGCGGCCAAAACGTTCGATGATCACCTGATGGCGGCGGGCAAAGTCGGCAAAGCCTGCGAAGGTCTCGTTCGCTGGGGAATGCGCCTGCTCGGCCGCCAGCTCTTCAAACAGGGCCACGCTTCTGGCTTGCTGCTCGCGGGACTCCGCGTGTTCCAGCGGCAGATAGAAGAAGACCCGCTCCAGCGGCGAGAGCTGCCGATCCATGCCAAGGGATAGCCCCTTGAGGCACTGCTCGCGGGCGAGGGGATCCCGGGCAAAGGCGGTGGGTGTGCCGCGATGGATATTGCGCGGCAACTGGTCGAGCAGCAGGATCAGCGCCAGCCTGCCGTGAGGCAGCTCGGCCCAGTCGGCCAGCTCACCATTGGCGGCCGCCTCTGCCTGCGAGCCAAAGCGCCGGGCCAGCAGGGCATCGGTCTCGCTACTTTTGCCCCACCAGAGCGGGGCTTGTCGTTTGGCGCGCAGTGTGTCGTCGGCCGGGTCGCCAAACCAGAAATCGAGCAGAGGTTGCCAGGGCTGCATGGGGACTCCTTGCTGGTGTGTTGAGGAGGGCCAATAACAAATGGCTCCGGGGTGCTGCCGAAACGGTAGCTTCTCGTTACACTGTGCCATCTTTTGCCCGAAAGAAGTAACCCCAGATGGCGAGCGACGGTTGCCTGGCGCGGCCGATGATGGCCTGCCATCGCCATGAGGTGGCCCTGCTGACCCTGGTTGTCATCAAACCGCACATCTCTCTCCCGGGGTTGTTCTCACTGATATAAGGAATCTCTGATATGGCCGGAACCAGTTTGTTGGCCCTGCTCGACGATATCGCCAGCGTGCTCGATGACGTGGCGCTGATGACCAAGATGGCGGCAAAGAAGACTGCCGGGGTGTTGGGGGACGATCTTGCCCTCAATGCGGAGCAGGTCTCCGGAGTGCGTGCCGAGCGGGAGCTGCCGGTGGTGTGGGCGGTGGCCAAGGGGTCATTTCGCAACAAGTTGATTCTGGTGCCCGCCGCCATCGCCATCAGTGCCCTGGTGCCCTGGCTCATTACCCCGCTCTTGATGCTGGGGGGCGCCTACCTCTGCTTTGAAGGTGCCGAGAAGCTGGCGCACAAGTTTTTGCCTCATCAGGAGGAGGGAAAACATCATGCCGGCCCTATTCCTGACGATCTGGTGGCCTTCGAGCAGCAGAAGGTAAAGGGGGCGATCCGCACCGACTTTATCCTCTCCGCCGAGATCATCGTCATCGCTCTTGGCACCGTACAGGGGGCGAGCATCGCCCTGCAGCTCTCGGTTGTGGCGGGTATCGCCCTGCTGATGACTATCGGGGTTTATGGGCTGGTGGGGCTTATCGTCAAGCTCGATGACATCGGCCTGCATCTCCTGAAAAAGCCGGATGGCGGGGCACTGCGCCGCGCGGTGGGGCAGGGATTGCTGAGTACGGCGCCCAAGCTGATGCATCTGCTGGCGCTGGTAGGGACGATCGCCATGTTTATGGTGGGCGGCGGCATTCTGGTGCATGGTTGGCCTTTTGCCCATCACCTCATTGAAGGCGCCGCCGCTGTTGTCGCCACTCTGCCCACTGTGGGGGCCGTACTGGCAGTGGTGACGCCGACTCTGCTCAACGCGGTGGCCGGTGTGGTGGCGGGCCTGCTGCTGGTGCTGGCGATGACGCTGATAAGCAAACTCAAGCCAGCCAAATAAGCGTCTGCATTATCTTTCGGGGCCACCAGCGAGAAGCGCTGGCGGCCATCTCTCCCTGTTTGACATCTTCAAAACGAGCCTTCAATGCAAGCAACCCGATACCTTCAGCAGTGGCACAACAATCATATCTATCCTGCTCTCGACAGCCCCGAGCTTGAGGCCGACATGGCCGAGGCCCGTGCTGCCCTTGCACCACTGGCGGCGCTGGTCGCCAATCTGGCCGACCTTGCGGGGGAGGCGCGGCAAGATTGTCTGCGGGAGGTGCGCCTGCGTGCCCGCCGCATTCGTCATATCGGCTGGAACGTGGCGATTCTGGCGGCCTGCCGGGGCAGTCAGGATGCTCGCGATACCCTGGCCAAGCAGCTGGCGTCCCGTGCTCGCGCCCTCAATGCCGATCTGTTCAAGACACTGGCGCCGGTGGAAGACCTGATGCTGGCGCTGCCGGAGGCCGAATTTGGTCTGTTGATGGCGGAGCCCCTGCTTGGCGAGGAGGAGTATCGCCTGCGTCACGAACGCAGATTGCAGGATCAGCGTCTGCCGGTGGCGGCAGAGCAACTGGTGATAGGTCTGGGCACCGATGGGCTGCACGCCTGGGGCAACCTCTACAACGATCTGGTGGGCAAGATCCGGCTGGTGATCGATGGCCGCGAGATGGGACTGGCAGAGGCGAGCAATCTGCTCTCCAGCCCGCTGCGCTCCCTGCGCCGGGAAGCATTTGATGCCATCAGCGCTGGCTGGGAGGGAGAGCAGGAGACGGTGGCCGCCATCCTCAACGCCATCAACGGCTGGCGGCTGGAGCTCTCGCGTCAGCGCGGCAGTGAGCGGCAGCTCGATGCGCTCGATCTCTCCTGTCATCAGAGCCATATCGAGCGCGCCACCCTGGATACGCTGATGAGCGAGACCTGGCAGGCCCGCACCCTTGGTCAGCGGGCGCTGGAGCTGATGGCCGCACGCCTTGGCATCGACGATCCGGGGGCCGAGGATCTCTTTGCGCCGCCTCCGGCTGCCAGCAGCCGCGAGATCCCGTTCGAGGAGGCGATCGAGCTGATTGCCGCTGCCTTTAGCCGTTTCGACCCCGAGATGGGGGAGTTTGCCCGGATGATGGCTGAGAAGGGGTGGATCGATGCGGCCCCTACGCCAAATCGCCGCACCGGCGCCTACTGCACCAAATTTGCCGAACCGGTCGAGCCGCGGGTCTTCGTCACCTATGCCGGCACCATGGACAACGTCATTACGCTGGCCCATGAACTGGGCCACGCCTGGCACAACTGGGTGATCCGCGATCTGCCGATGAGTCAGCGCAGCTATCCCATGACGCTGGCCGAAACGGCCTCCATCTTCGCCGAGACCTTGGTGCGCAGTGCCCTGTTCGAGCAGGCAGAAAGTCCCGAGGAGCAGTTGGCGATTGCCTGGGCCGAGGCCGATGGCGCAGCTACCTTCCTGGTCAATATCCCGGCCCGTTTCGACTTCGAGCGGGCGCTGGTGGCCGAACGGGAGCATGGCTACGTTGCGCCGGCCCGCCTCAAGGCGCTGACCGATGAGGCGTGGGGACGCTGGTATGAGAAGAGCCTCTGCCGCTATCACCCCATGTTCTGGGCGGCCAAGGCGCACTTCTCCATCGCCGGGCTGGGTTTTTACAACTATCCCTATCTGTTCGGTTATCTCTTCAGCCTCGGCGTGTATGAACAACTGATGAGTCGCCAGGCGGCGGGAGACGACAATGTGGCGCAGGCGTACCGCGACCTGCTGCGCGATACCGGCCGCATGAGCGCCGAGACGCTGGTGGCAAAACATCTGGGGCAGGATATTCGCCAGTCGGCCTTCTGGCAGGGGAGTCTGGCTCAGGTGGCGCAGGCGGTAGAGCGCTTCGCACAGCTGCCAGCCTGATTGGGTAAGCGGTGATGTGAGTGACAGGCCCCGGACCGTTGTCCGGGGCCTGTTGGTTATGCCTGCTCTTGCTTCGGTTTGACCGGGCCGACCAGCAATGGCTTGGTCTGGTGGGTCAGATCCGGTTGGTAGCCGTTGAAGAAGAGGTTGAGCACTACCGAGCTGATGGTTGCCAGCAGAATGCCGCTATGAAACAGCGGCTGCAGTGCCGCCGGGAAGTGCTGGAAGAAAGAGCCGGAGACGGTCGGGATCATGCCTATCCCGAGGCTGATGGCGACAATGTAGAGATTGTGGCGGTTGGTGTTGTAGTCGGCCCGCGCCAGAATGCGGATCCCGGTGGCCAGCACCATGCCGAACATCACTATGCCTGCTCCCCCCAGCACGAAGGGAGGGATGGAGGCGACCATCACCGACATCTTGGGGATAAGGCCAAAGGCGAGCAGGATCCCCCCGGACATCACGCAAACCCAACGGCTCGATACCCCGGTCACGCTCACCAACCCGATATTCTGGGAGAAGGAGGTGTGGGGGAAGCTGTTGAAGACACCGCCTATGATGGTGCCAATGGCATCCACCCGCAGCCCGCGTACGATATCGCCACGACTGGCCGGATGGCCTACGATGTCGCCGAGCGCCAGAAACATCCCCATCGATTCGATGAAGGTGATCAGCATGATCACCGTCAGGGTGGCGATGGAGATGGGATCGAAGGTGGGCCAACCAAACGCAAACGGCACTATGGGGGCAAACCAGGCCGCCTCACCAAGACCGTCGAGACTCACCTCCCCCATGGCGATGGCGACTATGAAGCCGAATATGATCCCGAGCAGCACCGAGATATTGCTGAAAAAACCTTTGGTGAAGCGGGTCACAGCCAGAATGAAGGCGAGCACCACAAAGCTGGTGCCGATATAGCGCAGGCTGCCATATTCGGGGTTGCCCTTGCCCCCCGCCATCCAGTCGATCCCCACCTGCATGATGCTGATCCCGATGGAGGTGATGACTACCCCGGTCACCACGGTGGGGAAGAGCGGCATCAACCGGCCTATCAGGGGCACCAGCAGGGTCGAGATGATACCAGCGGCTATGGTGGCGCCGAAGATGCCGGTGAGCCCCAGATCCGGATTGGCACCGATGGCCAGCATGGGCATCACGGCGGCAAAGGTGACCGACATGATGACCGGTAGCCGGATCCCGGCGAAACGCCCGATACCGACGCACTGCAGCAGGGTGACGATGCCGCAGCAAAAGAGATCCGAACTGATGAGGTAGGAGATCTGCTCCTTGGGCAGTCCCAGACTGCCGCCTATCACCAGTGGGACGGCGACGGCGCCGGCGTACATCACCAGCACATGTTGCAGGCCGAGGGTAAATAGCTGGCCGGCAGGGAGCATGCGCTCCACTTCGTCATCGGGACGTATTCGCTTTCCCGATCGGGAGGCGGGGGGATTGGTCTCGTTCATCAACAGATCTCTCCTTGGCGAGCCCCGGCAACGGGCTGGGGCAAGATAGGGAAAGCCGCGGCTTTCCCGGTCACAGATGTTATCGAGTGCGTGGATCGCCAAGCTCATCCGGATTAGCAGGAGGGAGGGATCCGGTGCAGGCCATGGTCAGTGCACAAAACATGCTCAATCGTGACTGCTGGTGAAAACGTTTGGCTTTTTTGAGGGATCAATCACATCTGGATGGAGCGCTGGCGGAAGAGGGAGGACAAAGGGCGCTGCCGTGCATCTCAGATTGGTAATGGTGGTATCATTTTTGGCCACCGGCTCTCACTTTGATAGTGCTGACCTGCGTGTTGCGCCGGGCAAGGGCTCCTGCGCAGCATCTTGTTGCAGGGGCTGGCGTGATCCAAAGCAAGAAAGTTGGATGTTTTGGTGGCGCGTGAGGCTGCCGCTGGGGTAGTTTCGATAAAACCGACACAGATCCTGAGGTCTTATCCATGATCATCTACCTGCATGGCTTTGATGCCACCAGCCCCGGCAATCACGAGAAAGTGCTGCAGTTGCAGTTTATTGATGATGATGTGCGTTTCGTGCACTACAGCACGGTTCACCCCCGTCATGATATGAGCCACCTGCTCAAGGAAGTGAAGAAGCAGCTCGACATGAGCACAGATCCCAAGCCCCTCATCTGCGGTGTCGGACTCGGCGGCTACTGGAGCGAGCGCATCGGCTTTTTGTGCGGTATTCGTCAGGTGATCTTCAACCCCAATCTGCACCCCGAAGATAACATGCAGGGCAAGATCGACCGGCCGGAGGAGTACGAGGATATTGGCACCAAGTGTGTAACTGAATTTCGTAAGAAAAATTCAGGAAACTGCCTGTGCATCCTTTCCGTTCAGGATGAAGTGCGCGATAATCGGGACACTGAACGTGAATTGAAGAACTATTACGACATCGTGTGGGATGATCGCGAGACCCATAAGTTCAAAAACATCTCGCACCATCTGCAGCGGATGAAGGCCTTCAAAGAAGCCTGATCCATCACGTCGACCGATTTCGTTTTAGGGAGCCAATGGCTCCCTTTCGTTTTGAGGAACCGAGGAAAAATCATCATGATGAATATTGTCGTTGTAGGCGGCGGCGCCGGTGGTCTGGAGCTGGCCACCAGTCTGGGTCGCAAGCTTGGCAAAAAGAACAAGGCCAAGATCACTCTGGTAGATCGTAACCGCACCCACCTGTGGAAGCCCCTGCTGCACGAAGTGGCCACCGGCTCCATGGATGCGGGCATCGATGCCCTGAGCTATCAGTCTCACGCAAAAAACCACGGTTTCGATTTCCAGCTCGGCACCCTGACCGATATCAAGCGCGATGAGAAACGCATCGTACTGGCCCCGATCCACGACGACAGTGGCGACATCGTGGTCAACGAGCGCGAGCTGCCTTACGACTATCTGGTGATGGCCATCGGCTCTGTTTCCAATGACTTCAACACCAAGGGCATCAAGGATCACTGCATCTTCCTGGATAGCCCCTCCCAGGCGCACCGCTTCCACAACAGCATGATGAACCGCTTCCTGCAGTTTGCGACCGAATATAAGCCGGGCGACAAGGTGAAGATTGCCATCGTTGGTGGCGGCGCCACCGGCGTCGAGCTCTCTGCCGAGCTCTACAACGCGGTCGAGCAGCTCTACGCCTACGGCTTCAAGAACCTGACCACCGACAGCCTGAAGGTGACCTTGGTGGAAGCGGGCCCCCGCATCCTGCCGGCCCTGCCGGAGCGCATCAGCGGCGCCGCTCATCAGGAGCTGGTCAAGCTGGGTGTGGATGTGCGTACCGCCACCATGATCACCGAAGCGACCGCCGAAGGTCTGCATACCAAGGATGGCGAGCTGATTGAAGCTGACCTGATGGTGTGGGCTGCCGGTATCAAGGCGCCGGATTTCATGAAGGATATCGCCGGTCTTGAGACCAACCGAATCAACCAGCTGGTGGTGAAAGAGACCCTGCAGACCACCCGTGACGAGAACATCTTCGTCATCGGTGACTGCGCTGCCTGCCCGCAGCCGGATGGCAAGTTCGTGCCGCCGCGTGCCCAGTCTGCCCACCAGATGGCCAGCCAGGCGTTCAAGAACATTCTGGCCAAGATGAACGGTGGCGAGATGAAGCCCTACCTCTACCACGACCACGGTTCGCTGGTATCCCTCAGCCGCTTCTCCACCGTGGGCAGCCTGATGGGCAACCTGATGCGCGGCTCCATGATGGTGGAAGGTTATATCGCCCGTCTGGTGTACATCTCCCTCTACCGGATGCACCAGATCGCCCTGCACGGCTACGTCAAGACCGGCCTCATCATGCTGGTGGGTCGTATCAACCGTGTGCTGCGTCCGACCCTGAAGCTGCACTAAGCCGGGATTTGCCACAATTCGGAATAGCAAAAGGAGAGGCGATGGCCTCTCCTTTTTTATGCGCGCAGATCGGGGAAAAGGAGTTATTTGCCCAGATAGGTGCGATCGAAGAAGGTGTTGACCCAGTGGGGGCGGTAGATGGCCAGCACCGTCATCGCCATGCCGTTGAGCAGGGCTTCGGGGAAAAGCAGCAGCGGCCAGATGGAGAGGTAGTCTGCCGTGATGGTATGCCAGGGGTAGCTGCCGCTTATCCCCATCAACAGGGCGCTGGCTGCCACCTTGACCGAGATGGCGAGGGCGCCGCCAAGAAAGGCGGCAACGAAGATATAGACAAAGAGATGGCGCGGCAGCCAGGCCCAGCTGGCCAGAAACAGCAGCCAGCTACTGGCCACCGGCAGGGCAATGCCGACCAGCGCCTGCCAGCCAAAGTCGGCCAGATTGGTGACGCCGAAGTAGTCGAGTACCAGCAGGGTCAGACAGGGGGCAAGCAGGGCCAGCCGCCAGCCCAGCAGCAGGGTGAGGGTGGTGAGTCCGAGAAAATGCACCTCCAGTCCGTCGTGCAGACCGGCGCGCAGCGTCCAGAGCGGGATGAGGGCGATGGCGCTTCCCAGCAGCAGATGCTGGTAGAGGGGGTTGTCATGAAGCAGTTGCCACAGGGGGCGGCGCAGGCTGAAAGTCAGTAGCAGCAGCCAGATCAGAAGAGCGGCGAGTTGTCCTTCACTCATCATTCGTTCACTCACGAGGCCGTCGGATTACGCCGGGCAGCTAGATCCCTGCCACCCGAAAACAGAGCAGGCTGACGAGTCAGCCTGCTTGCACATCAATATTTCACGTTGTTGTGGTACTTGCCAAGGATCCCCTTGACCCGTTCCATGGTCTCCTTGCTGGGGGGCTTGATCCCGCTCAGCTCGTAAGGATCACCCAGCACATCCCACTTGTGTTTGCCGAGTTCGTGATAGGGGAGCAGCTCCACCTTCTCGACACTCTCGCCCAGCTCGGCGATGAACTGACCCAGCCCTTCGGCGCTCTCGTCATCGTCGCTCCAGGTCGGCACCACCACGTAGCGGATCCACATGGTCTTGCCTTTGGCTGCCAGATAGCGGGCAAACTCCAGGGTGTACCTGTTGCTGACGTGGGTCAGCGGAATATGTTTTTCGTCATTGATCTGCTTGATGTCGAGCAGTACCAGATCGGTCTGGTCGAGCAGCTTGTCCACCTGTTCGTCGAGATGACGGACGAAGCCGTTGGTATCGAGGCAGGTGTGGATCCCTTTCTCTTTACAGGCGGTAAAGAGTTCGGTGATGAACGCAGGTTGCAGCATGGCTTCACCGCCGGATGCGGTCACACCGCCACCGGAGGCATTCATGAAGTGGCGATAGCTGGTGATGTCACTCATCAACTCCGGCACTGTCACTTCGCGGCCACCCTCGGTATCCCAGGTATCGCGGTTGTGGCAGTACTTGCAGCGCATCAGGCATCCTTGCATGAATACGATAAAGCGTATTCCCGGACCGTCGACGGTACCGCAGGTTTCAACGGAATGGATCCGGCCAATGGCGCCGTGACTCTCGGCTTGTTCACTGATTTCAACGGCAGGGATCCGGTTAATGACTGACATAGACAACTCCAACGATTCGAGCAGGCCGTTATTTTATTACATAAACCCCTATTGATCCTACACCTTTAGTCCGGCCCGTTGCCGTCCAGCAGCTGTTCCAGCTCCCTGATGGTGAGCGGGCGGCTGGTGAGGAACCCTTGATAATGCTGACATCCCAGCTCTCGAAGAATGGCCAGTTGCGCCTCCTCTTCCACCCCTTCGGCGGTGACGGTAAAGCGGAATACCTGAGCCAGATCGAGGATTGCCTTGACGATGGCCCGGTCCTGTTCGCTGTGCACCAGGGTCTGGATGAAGCTTCTGTCGAGCTTCACCTCATCGGCGGGCAGATCCCGTAGATAGGCGAGCGACGAGTAGCCGGTGCCAAAGTCATCGATGGAGATGAGGATACCGAGCTCCTTGAGCTGGCGCATGCGGGCGATGCTCTCGATGCGATTCTCCAGCACCACGGATTCGGTCACCTCCAGCAGCAGGCGGGAGGGCGGAATGCCGGTATCGCGCAGAATGTACTCCACCTGCTGGACGAAGCCCTGGGTGTGGAACTGGCGGGCGCTGACGTTGACCGACAGGTGAGGGAGCAGCAGGCCGCGGTTGAGCCAGAAGCTGTATTGCGCGCAGGCGGTTTTCATGACCCAGTAGCCGATCTCGAGGATCAGGCTGGTCTCCTCGGCGATGGGGATGAATTCGCCGGGCGGCACCATGGTGCCATCGCTGCGCTGCCAGCGCAGCAGTGCCTCGACCCCCGAGAGGGTGCCGTTATCCACCCGATATTGCGGCTGGTAGTGCAGTTGCAGCTCATGGTGGCGCAGCGCATCGCGCAACTGGTTGGTGAGAGTGAGGCGGTTTTTCTCCTGCTCGGCCATCGCTTCGGTAAAGAAGACGTAGTTGCCCTGACCGGCGCGCTTGGCCATGTGAGTGGCCGTGTCGGCCTGCTGCATCAGGGTGAGGTGATCCATGCCGTTGCCGGCAAAGAGGCTGATCCCGACCGAGGCGCTGCAGTGCAGCTTGTGATCGGCTATTTCGAACGGGGTGCGAAACAGCCCCATCAACTCGCGGGCGAAGTGCTCTGCCAGAATTTTGGCGGTCACCTCGCCCTGCCCAAGCTGGGTAAAGAGCAGGGCAAATTCATCCCCCGAGATGCGGGCCTGTACCAGATTGTCCTGCGGCAGCTCCCTGAAGCGGTGAACCACCGCCTGCAGCAGCAGATCGCCACAGGCATGGCCAAGGGAGTCGTTGATCGACTTGAAGTTGTCGAGATCGACCAGCAGCAATGCTCCCCACTGACCATCGGACGTCTCCAGTGTGCGCTGCAAAATGGTGTTGAGGCTGCGGCGATTGTGCAGGCCGCAGAGGTCGTCGTAGTAGGCGAGCTGCTCTATGTGTCTGGCCGCCTCTTTCTCCTCGGTGATGTCGTAGAAGCTGCAGATGAAGTGGCTGAGTTCACCCCGCTCATCCTTCACGCCGCTCACCATCAGGCGCACCGGGAAGAGGTGGCCATCCTGATGCAGGCAGCGCTCCTCACCCAGCCAGAACTCCTGTTCGGCCACGGCGCGGCTGACATCCTCTTTCAGGTGATCGCCATAGTAGGTGGGGCGCAGCTTGCGGATGGAGTGGCCAATGACCTCCACCTCGCCAAATCCGGTGATGCGGGTAAAGGAGTGGTTCACCTTGAGGATGATGCCGTTGTGATCCATCACCAGCAGGCCATCGTGGGTATTGAAGGCCACTTCGGCCAGGCGCAGGGCGTCGTCGGTAGCAAGGCGCTTGAGCTCGATGGCGGCCCGCTCGTGCTGGCTGCTCAAGAGATCCAGCAGCGGCTCCGGGTCACTCAGCGTCTCGTCGAGCAGCAGGGTGAGCTGGCCGGTCGGCGTGCCACCCGCGTTGTGCAGCGGGATGCCGATATAGGCCCTAGCATTGAGGGCCAGCAGACGGTGTGCCTTGGGATAGCGCAGCGCCAGATCTTCCACATAGATAGCTTGCCCGTGCTGGAACAGCTCCCTGCCGGGGCCCGGATCCATCTGTAGGGGCTTGAGGGCGGAGAAGGTCTCCTCGTTGAGGACGCAGCGGGGAATGATCCAGAGATCCTGCCCCCGTGGCTGGAACTCGCCGATCCAGCCGGCACGTGCACCGCTGGCGGCTTTGGCCCATTGCAGCAACGTTTTGCAGTAATCGATGCCGGTGAGCTGGTGCAGCTCGGCAGGCAGGGCAAGGTCGCTTGCGCTCTCCTCCTGCACCGGTTGCCAGTGGCCAAGCAGTTGGGCGCAGTGCCGCACCAGTTGCAGCATCTCGTCGCCAAGAGGAGTCGGGTCGAGATATTCGATGCTGAGCACGCCAAAGAGCTTGTCCTGCTCCAGCATTGCACCGTCGAGGCGCGAGCTGACGCCGGCACTGGCCAGATAGAGGTGGTTGCTCAGCATCGGCTGATGGGCCGCTTCCGAGAAGCTCAGGGATTTGCGGGTGCGCAGGGCACGGATATAGCGGCTGTCGCCACGAATGGGATAGATGCCATCAACACCCAGCGTAAAGACGGGTGTGAGCTGCTCGCAGCCCAGATCGCCGTTGGCCTGATAGTGCCAGAGAATGAGTCGATCGGCGCCCAGACTATCCTTGAGGGTTTCCAGCAGGAGAGCATACTGTTGCTGGCTCGCCATCTGGCTAAGGCGCGGCAGTTGCAGCGCCAGCTCGGAGACCGGCTCCAGATGCCGGTGCTGCAGGCAGATAAGCCAGAAGCCATCCTGCTCATGGGCGATGGCGATGTGCCATAGCTGGCCGCCAAAGCGCAGGGAAAGTTTGCCGCCATGACCATTGGCCAGCATCTGTTCGATGGGCAGGCGCAGATCGGCGGGCAGCTGGGCAGGCCAGGGGGAGCGCGGTTCGTCGAGCCAGTAGAGCGGCGTTTGCATCACGTCGGTCAGGGCGACCAGCCGTTGGCTGCGCAGGTCCAGACGAAAGAAAAGGGGAGTCTGGAGGGCAGGGGGAAGATGACTGAGAGCGGTAGACGACATGAACGAACAACATCCTGTTAAGCAACCGTCGGGGCTGCAAGAATACTGCAAAATCGAGGGAAACAAAATTTCATTGAAATCTAAATTAGGGGTTGCTAATTTATTGGCCATTATCTTCTAGGAGGAGTCTTGCAGATGAAACGGATCCTGATTATCGGTGGGGTTGCGGGGGGCGCATCGGCGGCGGCCAGAGCACGCCGGCTGAGCGAAGAGGCGGAGATCGTGATGTTCGAGCGGGGCGAGTTTGTCAGCTTTGCCAACTGCGGTCTGCCCTACCACATCGGGGGGGACATCCCCAATCGGGATGCCTTGCTGCTGCAGACTCCCCAGAGTTTCAAGCGCCGTTTCAACGTCGATGTGCGAGTCTTTCACGATGTGATCGAGATAGACAGGGCAGGCAAGACATTGCTGGTGCGCAACCTGCAAACCGGTGAAGAGCTGCGCGAACCCTATGACGTGCTGCTGCTGAGCCCGGGCGCCGCGCCGATCCGGCCGCCTTTCCCCGGTATCGACAGTCCCCATGTCTATACCCTGCGCAACATCCCGGACATGGATCGCATTCTGGCGGCCCTGCACCACGATCAGCCGCGCCATGTCACCGTGGTGGGCGGCGGCTTTATCGGGTTGGAGATGATGGAGGCGCTGCACCAGCGCAAGCTGGATGTCACCCTGCTGGAGCTCTCCGATCAGGTGATGGCGCCGGTGGACAGGGAGATGGCTAATATGCTCCATGCCCGCATCCGGGAAGAGGGGATCGACCTGCGCCTGCGCACCGGCCTCACCGCCATCGAGAGTCTGGATCTGCCCGCCGTGGCTACCGCCAACAGCGGTGGCTTGCGCCTGACCCTCAATGATGGCTCCCATCTTGATACCGGTCTCTTGATCCTCGCCATCGGCGTCAAGCCGGAAACCCTGCTCGCCGCCAAGGCGGGGCTGGAGCTGGGGCCGCGCGGCGGCATCAAGGTGGATGCCGGCATGCGCACCTCGGATCCCTTCATCTACGCGGTGGGGGATGCGGTGGAGGAGATTGACTTCGTCACCGGCGAATCTGTGCTGATCCCGCTGGCGGGCCCGGCCAACCGGCAGGGGCGCATCGCCGCCGATAATATGCTGGGCCGAGCCGAAACCTACAAGAAGACGCAAGGGACAGCCATCTGCAAGCTGTTCGATCTGGCGGTGGCCAGCACAGGCCTCAACGAGAAGCGACTGGTGCAGCTGGGATTGCCGTTCGAGAAGGTCTATGTCCATCCGGGCAGCCACGCCGGTTACTACCCGGGCGCCCATCCGGTCAGCCTCAAGCTGCTGTTTGCCCCGGATGGCAAGATTTACGGCGCCCAGGCAGTGGGCAAGGATGGCATCGACAAGCGTATCGACGTGCTGGCGGTAGCCCAGCGCGCTGGCCTGACCGTGTTTGATCTGCAGGATCTGGAGCTCACCTATGCGCCGCCCTTTGGCTCGGCCAAGGATGTAATCAACATGGCCGGGTTTGTGGCGAGCAACCACCTGAAGGGGGATACCCTGCTCTGCCATGTGGCCGAGGTTGAGGCTCGCAATCCTCACCAGCAGGTGGTGGATGTACGCAATGGCCCCGAGCTTGACAAGCTGGGCTGCATTCCGGGTGCCATGCATATCCCGCTCGACGAGCTGCGTGGTCGCCTCCATGAGCTGCCCAAGGAGAAAGAGCTGCTGATCAGCTGTCAGGTCGGGCTGCGTGGTCACGTCGCTTGCCGCCTGCTGAGCCAGCATGGCTTCAAGGTGAAGAACCTCTCCGGCGGCTTTAAAACCTGGCAGATGGCTACTGCCGAGTAACCCCTTTCTGTGCCTGTTTGCCCCTCTCCCTTGTGCGCGCAAGATGAGGGGCTTTTTCTTTTTTCCGCCCGGCGCCATTTCGCCGCATTTTTTTCTCTCTGCGAGACAAAATTAACGTTTTGTTCATGGGGGGAGTGCTATAACCCCTGCCTCGTTCACGGTGAACGTTGTGGTAGGGAGTAAGAGATGCTGGATATGTTGATGGCCATTTGGCATCAGGACTTTGATGCCCTGATCCAGATGCAGGCGGTGCCCATGCTCATCTGTTGTTTGATGCTGGTGCTGTTGCTGGAGTCGGCGTTTGTCTTTCTCCCCCTGCCGGGAGACAGCCTGGTGCTGCTGGCTGGTGGGCTGGTGGGAATGGGCGTTCTGGGGACGGAAGTGACGCTCATCTATCTGCCGCTGGCGGCGGGGTTTGGCTCCGTGCTTGCCTATCTGCAGGGCAGGGCGCTGCAGCGCACCCGCTTTATGGAGCATATCGAGCGGATGTTGCCGCCAGATAGTTTGCCCAAAGCGACCCGGCTGCTGAACCGGTATGGTTTTCTGGCCATGTTTGCCTCCCGCTTTATTCCGTTCGTCCGGGTGCTGACCCCCATGCTGATGGGGATAGGTCGCCTGAGCGTGCTGCGCATGTGCGTGGCGAGTTTCGCCAGCGCCGTGCTCTGGTCACTTTGTCTGAGTCTGGTGGGCAAGTTGGCGATGACGGTGCCTTTTTTTGTTGCCCATAGCGAACTGCTGACCCGCATGCTGCTCATCACCTCTCTGGTGCTTTTCCTTATCGCCGTCACGGCCATCCTCTTTCGCTGGTTCAAGGGCGGTGCCAAAAGAGAGCAATCCCCCCTCCGTTGATTTCGGTCTGCTGAGTGTTTGGCAGCTCTGAAAGGGCGGCCGTTGTCGCAGCAAGGTGGCTTCTGCCTGTTGTCGCGAGAATCCTCTTTGTGTCAGGGGCGCTCGATGCTTTATCCTGTTTGCTGCCTCGCTGCTGTTGCAGCGGATCCCAGCCAGGATGGAATCTATGCGCCTCTTTCACGCTCGCCCGGTTTCCCGTCGCTCTGTCCAAGGAGCACTCCCTCTGAATCGTCGCCGCTGGTCGGCCCTGCTGCTATCAGGGCTGGCCGGTTTGCTGCTGGCCGGTTGTGGCCCCGATAAGCCTGTCGCCAATGGGCCGACTACAAAGCCTGCCGCGCAGCAGGAAACAGGCGCGCCAAGCGCCGTGGTACAAGCCAATGCCCGTCAATATCGGGATGCACCGGCACTGGCACTGGTCTTCTCCGGCCCCCTGGTGCCCAAGGCCAATTGGCAGAGCTGGCTTGGGGTCAGTGAGGGAGGCAAGCAGGTGCAGGGGGAGTGGATCCTCGCCGACGATGGTCGCACCCTCTATTTCCCGAACGTTCAGCCCGACAAGAGCTATGAAGTGAGCCTCAAGGCTGGGTTGGGGCCATCCCCCCAGAGCTGGACCCTCAAGACCCGTCCGCTGGAGGCGGGGGCCTCCTTTACCGCCAGTGGCATGGTATTGCCGCTGCGTCAGGAACTTCGCCTGCCCATCAGCGCTGTCAACGTGGACGAGGTCAATATCGATTTCTTTCGGGTCGATGCCGAATATCTGCCCCGCTTCCTGGCCGAGTATCGCCCCGGTTCCGGCATGGGCAACTGGGAGCTTGAGCAGATCACCAAACGGGCCAAGCGGGTGTTCAGCGGCCGCTATGCGCTGGAGCCCGATGCCAACCGGCGCGAGACCCGCCTCATCAATGTGAAGGAGCCGCAGCTGGCGGAGGCCGGCGTCTACTTTGCGGTGATGTCGCCCCTTGGCAACTACGACTGGCGCAAGGAGACCACCTATTTTGCGGTGAGCGACATGGGGCTCAGTGCCCGCCGCTACCGCGATCAGCTGGAGGTGTTCGTGAGCTCCCTGGCCAGCGCCGATCCGCTCAAGGATGTGCAGCTCTCCCTGCTCGACGAGAAGGGCAACCGGTTGCAGGTGCAAACCACCGATCCGCAGGGCCATCGTCGCTTCGATCAGGTGCAGGGAGCTCGCCTGCTGCTGGCCGAACAGGGCAACCATCTGGCGGTGCTGCGCCTCGACGGAGCGGCGCTCGATCTCTCCACCTTTGATCTCGGCACCCAGCCCTGGCAGGCCCAGCAGTTGTATCTGTTCAGCGGTCGCGATCTCTATCGCCCCGGCGAGCGGCTCGACAGCGAGATCCTGCTCAAGGGGCAGGATGGCCAGCTGCTGCCGGGCATGGCGGTAGAGCTGGAGGTGAAGCAGCCGGACGGCCAATTGCTCGAACAGAAACGGCTGCTGCCGGACAATTTGGGCGCGGCCCACTACAGCCTGCGTCTACCGGATGATGCGCCGCTCGGGCGCTGGACCATCAACCTCAAGACCGCCGCCGGTAGCCGCTTCGAGTGGCCTTTCCTGGTGGAGGAGTTTCTGCCGGAACGGCTGAAACTGCAGCTTGGCAAGGGGCCGGATGGGGAAGTCACGAGTCTGGACGCTGCCCTGACGCTGCCACTGCAAGGGGACTATCTCTACGGCGCGCCGGCGAGCGCCACCAAGGCGAAGGCGGAGGTTAAGATCAGCCGCGCCACCATGCCCTTTACCCAGTGGCAGGAGTTCACTCTGGGTGACGTGCTGCTCGCGGAGCAGGCCAAAGATCTCGAGCCCCTCAATCTCACCCTCGATGCGCAGGGGCAGGGGACTTTTTCGTTAGCTGATGAGCTCGATGGGGTGCGCGCCCTCGGGCCGCTGGAGGTGGCCTATCGGGTATCGCTCGCCGAGCCCGGTGGCCGCGCTGTCAATCGCAGCCGCACCCAGTATGGCTGGCCTGCAGGCAGCCAGTGGCCGGCACTCAAGGCCGATTTCGTGGCCGATCGGGTAGAGGGGGGCAAGCCGCTCCCCTTCCAGATCCTCAACCTCGATGACAAGGGCCAACCGGTGGCGGGGGCGGTGAAAGTGCGCCTTATCAACGAGTACCGCGACTACTACTGGCACTACGCCGATGGCGAGGGGTGGAAGTACGAGTTCAACAGCCAGCCCTATCTGGAGCAGGAGCAGACCCTGCAGCTGGATGGCAAGGGGCCGACCCCGCTCACGCTGCAACTGGCGGCGGGCTGGTATCGGTTGGAGGTTGAGAACAGTCAGGGCCATCAATCCAGCCTGCGGGTGGAGATAGGCAGTTACGCCTGGGGCGGTGGTGGCGAGCAGGCACGGCCCGACAAGATTGCCATCACCCTCGACAAGCGCGCCTATCAGGGGGGTGACAAGGCCAAAGTGACGCTGGTGGCGCCGCGCCCCGGCAAGGGGTTGCTGCTGGTGGAGGATGGCGACGGCCTGCGCTGGTGGCAGCGCATCGAGCTCAAGGGCGTAGGTGGCGATGCCAAGGATGCCCGCGGCGAGTTCGAGATCCCGGTCAGTCCCGAGTGGCAGCGTCATGACCTGCATATATCGGCCCAGATCGCCGCGCCAGACAGCTCGTCCAAACCGTCCGGCAAGCAACAGGGGCAGAGCCTGCGCTCGGTCGGACTGGTGCCGCTCACCCTGGATCGGGAAACGCGTCGTCTGCCGCTTACCCTGAGCGCACCGGATAAAGCGGTGCCGCTTACCCGGCTGGAAGTGACCGCCACCTCCACCCCCAACAGTCAGGGGCGCGTGGTGCTGGCGGCGGTGGATCGGGGCGTGCTCAATATCAGCGACTACCAGCCGCTCGACCCGTTCGAGATCTTCTTTGGTCGCAAGCGCTTCGCTCAAGATTTGTTCGACAACTACGGCCAGGTGATCCCGCCGCAAGATGGCAAGCTGGCCCGCCTCAACTACGGGGGCGATCGGGCGCCGCTGAAAAAGGGTGGCGCGCTGGAGAGCCGGGTCGAGATCGCCGCACTGTGGAGTGGCGAGGTGAGCTTTGATGAGAGTGGCAAGGCGGTGATCCCGCTCGATCTGCCCAACTTCAACGGCGAGTTGGCGCTGATGGCGCTGGCCTGGAACGAACAGCAGGTCGGGGAGGCTGAGCGCGCCGTCAAGGTGGTGGCGCCCTTGGTGGCCGAGATCGGCTGGCCGCGCTTTGGCGCCAGAGGGGATGAGACCCGGGCGCTGGTGCAGCTACGCAACATGAGCGGCGAGGATCAGACCCTCTCCCTTGTCTGGACCCTCAACGGTGGGCTCAAGGCAAATGGCGAGCTGCCTGGCAACCTTTCCCTTAAAAATGGCGAAGAGCAGTGGTTGACCCTGCCGCTCACCGTGACCGGGGCGAGCGGTGTGGCGAGCCTGCAGTTGGCGGCCAGCGGCAAGGATTTTGCCATCAGCCGCGACTGGTATTTGCCGCTGCGTTCCCCCTGGCCGGCCGAGACTCGCCAGCGCTACCGGATGCTGGCCCCCGGCCAGCAGATGAGCTTTGCGCAAAGTGAGCTGGCCGGGCTGGATCGCGCCAATCTGCAGGGGCTGCTCAGCCTTTCCGGTACTCCGCCCTGGGATCCGGCAGCCCAGTGGCAGGCGCTGGCTGACTACCCCTACGCCTGTCTGGAGCAGACCCTGTCCCGTGCCTGGCCTTACTTGCTGACCACGGCCGATGAGCGGGCCGCCTGGAGCAAACCCGCAGAGGGCAAGAAAGCGGCGAGCGAGGCGGATGTGCAACGCGCCCTGCTGCAACGGCTGCAGCGGTTGCAACTGCCAAGCGGCGGTTTTGGCCTTTGGGATGGTCGCTCCGACGAGGAGCAATGGCTCACCGCCTATGCCGCCGACTACCTGCTGGCGCGCAAGGAGGCGGGCGACGCCGTGCCGGAGGCAATGCTCAATCAGGCGCTGAACCGGCTGCAGAGCTATCTCACCGACAGCCAGTATGGCGAGCGCTGGAGCAGTGCCCCCGAGCATAGCCGACTTGCGTATCAGGCTTACAGTGCCTATGTGTTGGCCCGGGTGGGCAAGGCGCCGCTCGCTACCCTGCGTCTTATCTTGGAGCAGCAGGCTGATCACGCTCGCTCCGGTTTGCCACTCTTGCACCTCTCGCTGGCCCTCTCGGCCATGGGGGATGAGCAGAACGCCGCCAAGGCCCTCAGTCGGGCATTGGCGACCGAGCGCGGTGATGACTATCTGGGTGATTACGGCTCGCCGCTGCGCGATGAAGCCCTTGAGCTCTCCTTGCTGCGCCAGCACAAGCTGGCTGCGGAGCGCTGGCCAGCTCTCAGCGCCAAGGTGGCCGATACCCTGGCTCATCGTCAGTGGCTAAGCACTCAGGAGCGGCTCGCCCTGCTGCGACTCGCCCGCTTCGATCCGACCGTCGACTGGCAGGCCAAGGTGACTTCCTCTCTTGGCAGTGGATCCCTGAGCGGTTCGGCTCCACTGCAGCAGGGCGCCCCAGAGGCACTGGCCGCGAGCACCGTCACCAACGAGGGCAAGGGCTCGCTCTATGTGCAGCGCACCCTGGTCGGTTACCCAGAACAGGCACCGGCACGGATCAGCAAGGGGATGAGCGTGACCCGCAGCTGGTTCAACAGCGATGGTCAACCGTTTGATCCCGCCAAGGTGAAGGTGGGCGATCTGGTGGTGGTGCGGCTCAACGTCAGCAGTGAATCGGCGGTGCCCGATGCCCTGCTGGTGGAGATGGTGCCCGCTGGCTTCGAGCTGGAGAACCCGGCCCTTGGCAACAGCATCAAGCTGGAAGAGCTCTCCATCGAGGGGAAACCGGCGTGGCAGAGCGAGTGGAACGACTATCTCAAGCATCAGGAGTTTCGCGATGACCGCTACACGGCAGCGCTGGATCTGAGCGAGGGGAGCAACCAGCAACTGGTCTACCTGATGCGGGCGGTGACGCCGGGTCGCTATCAGGTGCCGCCGACCCAGGTGGAGGATATGTACCGGCCTGAGCTGCGGGCTGTGGGTGAGGATATCCATGAGGTAACGATTTCTGAGTAGCTGGCGTTTTATGAGTCGCAGACGCCCTCCGAGTAACGTCCCCTCCCTTGAGCGGGTTCGCCCGCTCACTTTCTGGCAGCGTGGCTGGCTGAAATTGGGTCGCACTGGCCACGCTGGCTGGCGCTGGCTTGGTCGCCTGCCACGCTGGCTGCGTTGCTCGGTGCTGGGCGTTGTAGCACTGCTCCTGTCATTGCTGGCACTGGATCGACTCTTCCCGCCGCCACCGCTCGACCCTGCCTACGCACGGGTGGTGCTCGACATGAAGGGGCGACCGCTGCGCGCCTTTGCCGATACCAGCGGCGTGTGGCGTTACCCCGTGACCCTGGAGCAGGTCTCCCCTCGCTATATCGAGGCGCTGCTGGGCTACGAGGATCGCTACTTCTGGCGTCATCCCGGAGTCAATCCGGTGGCCATGGTGCGCGGGGTCTGGCAGTGGCTGCGCTATGGGCGGGCTGTGTCGGGCGGCTCGACCCTCACCATGCAGGTGGCGCGTCTTATCGAGCCCTACCACAGGAGCGTGCCCGGCAAGTTGCGCCAGATGGCGCGCGCGTTGCAGCTGGAGTGGCACTATGACAAGCGCACCCTGCTCACCGTCTACCTCAACCGGGCGCCGTTTGGCGGCAATCTGGAGGGGGTGCAGGCAGCAAGTTTTGCTTATCTTGGCAAGAGTGCGGCCAAGCTGACCTATGCCGAGGCGGCACTGTTGGCGGTGCTGCCGCAGGCTCCCAGCCGCAACCGGCCGGACCGCCACCCCGAGCGGGCCCGCACCGCCCGTGACAAGGTGATGCAGCGGCTGGTAGCGCAAGGCGTCTGGCCCGAACAGGTGTGGCTGGAGGGGCGTATCGAGCCGGTGCTGGCCCGCGGCCACTTTACGCCGATGGAGGCGCCGCTGTTTGCCCGTCTCGCCGCCGACAATCAGGCCGGGGCGCTGGTGCACACCACCATCGACGGCGATCTGCAGCGTTGGTTGGAGGGGCGGGTGGCGAGCTACATTCGTCGCTTCCCCGAGCAGACCTCAGCGGCGTTGCTCTTGGTAGATAACAAAACCATGGCGGTGCGCGCCTATGTAGGCAGCGCCGAGTATGGCAATTTGCGCCGCCACGGTTACCTCGACATGGTGCAGGCGATCCGCTCTCCCGGCTCCACCCTCAAGCCCTTCATCTACGGTCTGGCGATGGACGAGGGGCTGGTGCACTCGGCCTCCCTGCTCTCCGATGCGCCAAGGCTGGGCTCGGAGTATCGCCCCGCCAATTTCTCCGGCGCCTTTCAGGGGCCGGTGACCCTGGCCCAGGCGCTGCAGCAATCCCTCAACGTGCCGGCGGTGCAGGTGCTGGAGGCGCTCGGGCCTGACAAACTGGTCAGTCGCCTCGACAACGCCGGAGTGCGGCTGGCGCTCTCCGACAAACCCAATCCGGCCATCGCGCTGGGGGCGGCTGGTATTCGGCTCGAGCAGCTTGTCGCGCTCTACAGCTCGCTCACTCGACAGGGGCAGGTGGCAATGCCGGTCTGGCTGGCGGGGCAGCAGGCGGTGTCGCGCCCCTTGCTGAGCCCGGGTGCAGCCTGGATCATCTGGCAGATCCTGAGCGCGCAGGGGCGCGCCGATCAGCCCTTTGCCAGTGAGGCGACCGGCCGGGTCAATCGACTGGCCTGGAAGACCGGCACCAGCTATGGCTATCGCGACAGCTGGGCGATGGGGGTCTCCGGTCGCTGGACCATAGGCGTCTGGCTTGGTCGACCCGACGGTACCCCCATGCCCGGTTTTTACGGCCAGAGCGCGGCGGTGCCGCTGCTGCTCTCCGTCTACTCGCGGTTGGCTGACAACAGCCCCCTGCCGGCACAACCCAACACGGTGAGCGAGGCCGAGATCTGCTGGCCGCTGGGGCGCAAAATGAGCGCGACCCTGCCAGAGGCCTGCTTGCAGCGCCAGAGTGCCTGGTTGCTGGAAGGGCGTGATCCTCCCACCTTGCCGGATCCCATGGACTGGCCCTCGCCGCTGCGTCAGGTTGCGCTGACCTCTGAAGGCAAGCCGACGCTGACCCGTTGCCACGATGTGGCGCAATCCGGTTTTCGGGCGCTCTGGCCATTGTCGCTGGAGCCGTGGCGGTCCCCCGGCGAGCGACGGCAGGCGCTGCTGGCCAGCGGTTGTGCAGGGGAGGGGCAGAGCGCCGAGCTGCAGGCGCCCATTCGCATCGTGGCGCTGGGGGAGGGCAACCTTATCCGCAGCCAGCGCTATCGGTTGCAGCCCAAGGTGCTCGGCGGTGTCGGCAAGCCGGCCTGGTTTCTCAACGGCCAGCGGCTGCGTTGGGATGGCGATCAGGTGCTGAGCGTGGCGGGTCGTTATCAACTGGTGGTGGTGGACGAGGCGGGCAACAGCGATCGCATCGAGTTTCGCATGGTGCATCCTGACAGTGATGCTGGCACCATCACCCGTTGAGCGTTTTGCCGACTGCCATTGAGGTGAATGTAATTAATCATTTGAAATGCATCAATGTTTGATTGGATGAATTAATTTTTGAATAATTGCGAGTTCATTCAAATCCAATTGGGAGTTCTCTTTTGCTGCGTGTTCTGTGTCCCTTGCTGGTGCTGATGAGTTCGGGCTGTGCCACTACCAATCATGCTGATCACCATGTTTCTCCTGAACGTACCGGGTTCTATTCACCTTTCGAACCCGCTTCCGAGAGTTTTGTTCGTTGTTATCAGAAACAGTTTGCCTGTACCCCTGCCAATATCCGCCGTGACAGGGCGATGGAAGCGCGCCGTGACGCACAAGAGCGGGCCAATCACCGGGGTGATGATTGGTAGGCTGCAGAAAACGAGAGGGGTTGGCAGATGCCAACCCCTTTTTCATTCCGCCGGTTCAGCCCGGTTGGCGCAGATGACCGAGCCGGGTGAAGAAGTGCTGGCTCTTGCGCTGGTGAAAGTGGCTCTTCTTGATGGGATGGAAGATGAGGTCGCTTTCGGGATGGCTCGCCTTTAGCTGATGGAGCATCGCCACGGCGGGCAGGCTGGTGCTGACCAGAGTGGTGAGCGGCATGCTGATGGTCTCGGGGCCGAGCAGTTGATTCAGCCCTTGCCGGGCCTGCTCGAAACGGGTCAGGGCCGCCGGGTCGGCATAGCCGCTCCCCAGCATGGTGAGCAGGTTGTCGAGGGCCAGATGAAATTCGGCCAACTGCTGGCGAAAGCCGCTGCGCCCGCGCAGGGCGATAAGCTCGGCGAAAGAGATCTCGCCGAGGTGAGTGGGTACTTGCAACGGGATCTCGAGGTGGAAGCAATCCTGACCGCCGCGATTGTGGTAGCGGGATTCGAGCAGATGGAGCAGGCGGTCCAGATAGTCGTGATCGGTAATGAGCGCCCCGTCATTGGCGAGTGCCCACTCACGGGCGAGACGCATGGAGAGCAGATTGGCAAAGCGCCGTGCCATTCTGATCCCCCCCTGATCCCGACTGGCAAAACCATGGTTGAGGCAAAAGCCGTGCAGCCGCTCCAGCCCCGCCTGATCCGGGCAGAAGCAGTCGTGGTTGGCCCCCTGACGCCAGCGGGTGACCAGCTCCTTGTTGCCAAACACCTTGTGACGGACAAAATCGGGAGCAAGCAAACCGCTTAACTGGCTTTCGAGTTGCGGAGTGATGGCGGCAAAGAAGGCGGCATCGGGTCGCTCGGCCAGCAGATCGGTCTCCTGCTCGAGGGTTTGCTGCAGGACGGTGAGACCGCTCTTTTCGCTGACGGTGAAGACAAAGGCGAGCCGCTCCAGATAGAGCAGAGCAAACTTGAGCCAGAGCTCGTCACGTACCTCCATACCGGGGTAGTAGATATAGGTCTTCATCGTATCGGTCTGTCGCCAGAAGTGGTGCCGGGGTGCAGGGTCGGGAATATACGCAAGATTGGCGCTGCACGGCAAACACTGCGTGGGGGAATGTGAGCAAACGCTCATCCAGTAGGCGCTGGCCACAAAGTTCTGATATAATTCGCGCCCTTAAATCAAGGTCACCCGAGTCATTACCATGAAGTTCATTATCAAGCTGTTCCCGGAAATCACCATCAAGAGCAAGTCGGTTCGCCAGCGCTTTATCAAGATCCTGCAGGGCAATATCCGCAACGTCCTGCGCCGCTTCGACGACGATGCCCGCGTACGGATGGATTGGGACAAGCTGATCGTGAGCTCCCGCAATGACCAGTTTCGTGAGCAGGCCATCGAAGCTTTGGCCTGTATTCCCGGCATTCAGGCCTTCCTCGAGGTTCAGGCAAGCAAGTTCACCGATCTGCACGACATCTTCGAGCAGGTGAAAGCCGTGTGGGGCGACCAGCTCAAGGGCAAAACCTTCTGCGTGCGCGCCAAGCGCCACGGCAAGCACGAGTTCTCATCTCTCGAGATTGAGCGCTACGTGGGCGGTGGTTTGAACCAGCACTGCGAAAGCAACGGCGTGCGCCTCAAAAACCCGGATGTGAAGATCAACCTCGAGATTGACGGCGAAGAGCTCTTCATCGTCAGCGCCATCCATCAGGGCCTGAGCGGCATGCCCATCGCCACTCAGGAAGATGTGCTGAGCCTCATCTCCGGCGGTTTTGACTCCGGTGTGGCGTCGTTCCAGTTCATCAAGCGCGGCTGCCGGGTGCACTACTGCTTCTTCAATCTGGGCGGCGCAGCTCACGAAATCGGCGTCAAGCAGGTAGCCTATCACCTGTGGAACCGCTTCGGTTCCTCCCATCGGGTGCGTTTTACCGCAGTGGACTTCGAGCCGGTGGTCGCAGAGATCCTCGAGAAGATCGATAATGGTCAGATGGGGGTGGTGCTCAAGCGGATGATGATGCGTGCCGCCGCCAAGGTGGCTGACGAGTTCCAGATCCCGGCGCTGGTGACCGGCGAGTGTGTGGGCCAGGTTTCCAGCCAGACCCTCACCAACCTGAACGTCATCGACCGGGTGACCGACAAGGTGATCCTGCGCCCGCTCATCACCTGGGACAAGCCGGACATCATCAGTGAAGCCCGCCGCATCGGCACTCTGGAGTTTGCCGAGACCATGCCGGAGTATTGCGGTGTCATCTCCAAGAAGCCGACCGTGAAGGCCGATCTGGCGCGCATTGAAGAGGAAGAGGGCAACTTCGACTTCGCCATTCTGGACAAGGTGGTGGCCGAGGCCCGTTACCTCGACATTCGTCGCATTGGTGAAGAGACCGCCGCCGAGGTGCAGGAAGTGGAGACTACCGCCGAGAGCGGTGACAACGAGGTGATCCTCGATATCCGCTCCATGGACGAGCACGACGAGAAGCCATTGCTGGTGGAAGGACGTGAGGTCATGCATATCCCCTTCTTCAAGCTGGCTACCGCCTTTGGCGATCTACCCAAAGAGAAGACCTACCTGCTCTACTGTGATCGCGGTGTGATGAGCAAGCTGCAGGCGCTTTACCTGAAAGAGAAAGGCTTTGCCAACGTCAAAGTTTACCGTCCGTAATTTGACGCTCAATCACCCATAAAAAATCCGGCCAATGTGCCGGATTTTTTATTTCACCAGTTTTGTCATGCCTGTCAGGGGCAGGGGACCGGGGTGAAGGAGTCCTGTCCCTGACAGCGCCAACCCATTTCGGCTTCCCGCATCTGCCAGAGATTGTTGCTGCGATAGAGGGTCAGGATATAGAGCATGTCACTGTTTGCGCCATCCAGTGCGACAGAGAGCACCAGATCGTTATCCAGCTGCTGGGCGTGGATACGACTGGTCATGTCGCCATGGCCGACAAAACGTCGCGCCACTTCGCGATAGTCATTGACCCAGCCTTGCTGCTCGTTGCTGGCCTCACGTATTACCTGATTGAACTGTTGTACGGGCGCCGAGGCCAATCGTCCAAATACTGCCTGTGCCTCGGCATGAAGTGCCGTCACGCTGGTGAGAAAGAGCGTGGCGAACATTCCGATCTTTTGCATGAGAAGTTCCGGCTAACAACAACTGTGTTGTATGACAACAGAAAAGCGCTTTTGGTTCAACGCGAAGCCCCGCACACTGTGCGGGGCTTCCCTCAATTGCTGCGCTGTAGCGAGAAGGTGGGCAGGGAGAGATGCCAATAGATGGCGGCAACCCGCAGGCCAAATACGGCGCTCATGCAGATAAGCATGGCGGTGACCCGATCCATATCGGCCTCCAGTGCCAGCGTGTAGAGAATGCCGCCGAGGATACAGGCGGTGGCATAGATCTCTTTTTGCAGCACCATGGGCACTTCCCGGGCCAGTACATCGCGGATCATGCCACCAGCCACCCCGGTCATGGTGCCCATCAACACGGCGATTAGTCCCGAAGTACCAAAGTTGAGGGCTTTCTGGGCGCCGATCACCGTAAAGAGGGCGAGCCCAAAGGCATCCGCTACCGGCAAGACATACCAGGGCATGCGTCGCGGCAGTTTGACCATCCACATACCAATGAGTGCCGTTGCAATGACCACCCAGATGTAGAGAGGGTCACGAACCCAAAACACAGGGGTAGCCCCCAAGATCATATCGCGAATGGTACCGCCACCGATGGCTGTTACTGCCGCCAAAACCATGACGCCAAATCCGTCCATCCTGAGCCGGCCCGCCACCAGAACCCCTGAAAACGCGAATACCGCAGTACCAAACATGTCGCTGATGTAAACAAGCTGCTCAACCACTGTCTGCATGGAAACAACTCACGTCAAATTGTTGATGGGGCGGCGATTTTAGGGGCTGGCGGCGTCAACCGCCAAGATGCAGCGGGCAAAATTGCGAGTCTGCCCCGATTTTTTTCCTCTTCCTGGAACCGTCGGTGTCGTATGAGCAGCTTGCGATGCAGCGAGGGCGCATTGATACAGGCCTTCCCATCTTCACTGAAGTGGCGATTTTTTTCTTAAGTTAATCGATGACATGCCGATAAATAGGGTAAGCGGCGTTAATGCGATGAAGCGTTGAAAAAAATGCTAAAGACATCGAAAAACGGGCCGTTAAATAAGACGCATCGGGCACGAAACATAATAAAGCTCGAGCAAATAGAAGAGTAAATTTAATAGCTTAGGAGAATAGTCATGGGCCTTTTTATCAACACTAACGTTTCATCACTCAACGCTCAGCGTAACATGATGAATGCGACCAAATCACTGGATACTTCCTATACTCGTCTGGCTTCCGGCCTGCGCATCAACAGCGCAAAAGATGATGCGGCGGGTCTGCAAATATCCAACCGCCTGACCTCCCAGATCAACGGTCTGGATCAAGGTAACCGCAACGCCAACGATGGCATCTCCTTGGCACAAACTGCCGAAGGGGCAATGGATGAAGTGACCGGAATGCTGCAGCGCATGCGTACCCTGTCCCAGCAATCAGCCAACGGCTCCAACTCTGCCAAGGATCGTGATGCCTTGCAGAAAGAGGTGGATCAGCTGGGGGCAGAGATCAACCGTATCTCGACCTCGACCACCTTTGCCGGTACCAAACTGCTGGATGGCTCTTTCGGCGGAACTTTCCAGGTCGGTGCCGATGCCAACCAGACCATCAGCTTTAGCCTGTCGCAAGCAGATGGCTTTAGTATCTCGGGGATCGCAGCCGCCGCGAATACATCAATCACTACAGCTACTGGTGCAACCGTGCTGCTGTCAGCCATCTTTGTCGGTGGTAGCGCTGGCGGGATCAGTATCAGCAGTCAGAGTAATGCACAAAACGTGCTTGCTGCCACAGACGCCATGCTCGCAATAGTAGATGGTAAGCGAGCCGAGCTCGGTGCAGTACAAAACCGTATGGACTCAACCATTCGCAACCAGGCTAATATTTCGGAAAACGTCAGTGCAGCTCGTTCACGTATCCGTGATGCTGACTTCGCGATCGAAACTGCCAATATGACTAAGCAGAATATCCTGCAGCAGGCAGCTTCCAGTATCCTGTCACAGGCCAACCAGAGACCTCAGTCAGCACTGCAACTGCTGCAAGGCTAACAAAAGAAAACAGGGCGGTTGTTCAGGCCGCCCTGGTCAAGAGATGGAACAAAGGGGTGTTCGGGTTCGCACTCTGTTCTATCGGGAGAGATATAATTCTCTACTAGTAATGCCAAGTGTTGTCCAGCTGTTCAGTTCTGTCACGCTTGGTCATATTCTCCTGAGCATATGCTCATTTTTAGGCCGGTTCTCCGGCCATTTTTTATTGTGTCGCCAAATTGGCGTCACTCCTCCCAATATCTGCATACATCATGCCAAAATTATATTTCCTCAGGCTCATCTATGGACATGGCTGGAAGGCTCCCCCATAGAGGGTGGGGCGATTGAGTATGTTACCCCTCACCGGAGAAGGCTTGCCGCTAACGGCAACAATTTTCCTAAAGCTTGGCTAAATTCTGCCGCTAAAAAGATGACGCAATCGAGGGGTGTTCGGAATCCAACGTTTGCATAGCTGCGGGTAGCCTGTCCGTTCAAACAGATACCCGCCAGAAGAGAAAGGTCTGTTCAACCTTCTCTTCTACGGTGGGCCGTCATGCAGTAATGGTGACGAAACCCGCAGTCGCATGTTCTTCGGGAGAATTTATTATGGCCATGTACATTAACACCAACACGTCATCACTGAACGCCCAGCGTAATTTGATGAATACCACCAAGTCTCTGGATACCTCGTACACCCGTCTAGCATCCGGTTTGCGCATCAACAGCGCAAAAGATGATGCGGCGGGTTTGCAGATTTCCAACCGTCTGACCTCCCAGATTAACGGTCTGGATCAGGGTAACCGTAACGCCAACGATGGTATCTCTCTGTCACAAACGGCAGAAGGCGCTATGGACGAAGTGACCGGTATGCTCCAGCGCATGCGTACCTTGGCTCAACAATCCGCCAACGGTTCCAACTCAGCCAAAGATCGCGAAGCGCTGCAAAAAGAAGTAGATCAACTTGGTTCGGAGATTAACCGTATCTCCACAGATACCAGCTTTGCTGGTACCAAACTGCTGAATGGTTCTTTTGCTGGCAGTTTTCAGGTTGGTGCCGATGCTAACCAGACTATCGGGTTCAGCCTGACCCAAGCTGATGGCTTTAGCATTTCGGGAATCTCAGCTGCAGCTAACACCTCTATCACTACTGCTACAGGTGCAACGGTGTTGCTGTCAGCGATCTTTGTTGGCGGCAGTGCTGGGGGGATCAGCATCAGTAGCCAGAGTAATGCTCAAAACGTGCTTGCCGCAACCGATGCAATGCTAGCTGTGGTAGATAGCAAGCGAGCCGAGCTTGGTGCGGTGCAAAACCGTCTGGATTCCACTATTCGCAACCAGGCCAACATCTCGGAAAACGTCAGTGCAGCCCGCTCTCGTATCCGTGATGCGGACTTTGCAACCGAGACTGCCAACATGACCAAGCAGAACATCCTGCAGCAGGCTGCGTCCAGCGTCTTGGCTCAGGCCAACCAGCGCCCGCAATCTGCATTGTCACTGTTGGGATAACAATGCCAGAGCTTCATCAAGTATGAGAAAGCGGCCTCTTTAGGCCGCTTTTTTGTTTTTTATCTTCTATACATTCCGAATCAGGACACATTTTCAGCCCCCTCTTTTGCCCAAGCGCACTTCATTTCGCAGAAATGAGGGCTACAAGCGCACTGGCGTCAAAGTTTTGGCTACTCACTTTAGACGATGTTTCATTCTTAACGTTTGAAATCAGATGCGTCAGATTATCTGCCGTTGTGCACATTATTTTTCTAAAGGTTGCATCTTTACTGCCGTTAAAGAGGATGAGGCAATCGAGGGGTGTTCGGAATCCAACGTTTGCATAGCTGCGGGTAGCCTGTCCGTTCAAACAGATACCCGCCAGAAGAGAGAGACTCGTTCAACCTCCTCTTCTACGGTGGGCCGTTGTCAGCTTTGGCAGCGCAACCCGCAGTCGCATGTTCTTCGGGAGAATTTATTATGGCCATGTTCATTAACACCAACACGTCATCACTGAACGCTCAGCGTAATTTGATGAATACCACCAAATCTCTGGATACCTCGTATACGCGTCTGGCATCCGGTCTGCGCATCAACAGCGCAAAAGATGATGCTGCGGGTTTGCAGATTTCCAACCGTCTGACCTCCCAGATCAACGGTCTGGATCAGGGTAACCGTAACGCCAACGACGGTATCTCTCTGGCACAAACGGCAGAAGGGGCGATGGATGAAGTGACCGGTATGCTGCAGCGCATGCGTACCTTGGCGCAACAGTCTGCCAACGGCTCAAACTCAGCCAAGGATCGTGAAGCGCTGCAAAAAGAGGTTGATCAGCTGGGTGCTGAAATCAACCGGATTTCCAAAGATACCAGCTTTGCTGGCACCAAATTACTTGATGGGACTTTTTCTGGCAGCTTCCAGGTCGGTGCTGATGCCAACCAGACCATCAGTTTCAGTTTGACCCAAGCAAACGGTTTCAGTATTTCTGGTATTGCTGCTGCGGCAAACACAACAGTGGATGTTGGTACTGTTATAGGTACAGCTATCAACGTGACAGCTATCTTTGTCGCAGGTAGTTCTATCAGCATCAGTACCCAAAATGGTGCACAGCAAGTGTTAGCAGCTGCTGATGCTATGCTCGGAGTCGTCGATAGCAAGCGAGCCGAGCTCGGTGCAGTGCAAAACCGCTTGGATTCTACCATTCGTAACCAGGCCAATATCTCGGAAAACGTCAGTGCTGCACGCTCTCGTATCCGTGATGCGGACTTCGCAACCGAAACAGCCAACATGACCAAGCAGAATATTCTGCAGCAGGCTGCATCCAGTGTCTTGGCTCAGGCTAACCAGAGACCGCAGTCTGCTCTTTCCCTGCTCGGGTAATGAGTGGACCAGGCTGACTAAGATGGGAGAGATAAGATGGCAACCGAAATAGGCAATCTGTCATCTGCCAATGGCGCTTCCTTACAGCTAAGTGACAAGAGCGGCCAAGTGGCCGCTCAACTGCTTTCTGGCACGGTAGAGGATACCGGGGCCGTGCAGCAGAAAAGTCAGGGGCAGCCAAAGGAGACTGAGCTTCAACAGGTGCAGAGCCAGGCAGATGTTGAAAAACAGGTACAAAACTTGCAGGAATTTGGCAAATTGCAAGGGTGGACCGTTAATTTCAGCATGGAGCAGGAGTCTGGCCAGATGGTAATAAAGGTAATGGACTCTGATACCCGCTCGGTGATCCGCCAGATCCCTACAGAAGAGTTGATTGCTATCCACAAGCGGATCCAGGCGTTGCAACAAGGTGAAGCAGGGGCGAACCCCAAACGCGGACTGTTGTTTGATAGCGAGATTTGAATCGAATTGATGAGGAGAAGATAACATGGCCATTACTTCTGCCGGGGCGGGCTCTCAGTTGGATCTCGAGAGCGTTATTGCCTCTAGCGTGGCTGCCAAGAAGGCTCAACTACAGAAGCCCATAGTCACCAAGCAAAACAGCACCCAGATCAGCATATCAGGTATAGGCCAGTTGAAGTCATCTCTCACCGCATTCACCGATATTCTCGATACCTTGAGCAAACCCGGCGCTTTCAACAAGCGAGCCGTTACCATCACCCAGGATAAAGATAATCCGGTGATGAAGGTGGAGAGTAAAAGTGGTGGCTCCAATGGCCAGTACAACATTACCGTCAATAAATTGGCTACTACTAGCCGTGTTGAAGGTGAGTTTGCCAGTTCGACCACCCCACTTGTGACTCAAGACGGTCAATTAACTTTTAAAGCTGGTACCAAGGAGTTCAAAGTTGATGTCAAAGCAGGGGATACTCTGCAAGACATTCGTAAAAGTATCAATAGTAATGGCGATAACTTCGGTCTTAGTGCAAATATCGTCAATACGGCAGATGGTAAGGCAAAATTTGTTATTGACTCCGGTATATCTGGAGATGGCAAAGATTTGGTGATCACTGGCAATAATTCTGAGCTGGATATCTTTGCTACAGGTGCGGCAGGTTCGGTGATGAGCCAGAAGCAAGCTGCTAGTAGTGCTGAGATTACTGTTGATGGTAATACACTTAAAAGTGATACCAATGTATTTGACGACTCTATTCAGGATTTGAAATTAACGGTTTTGCGTGTATCCGATAAAGAAAGTGATGGCACGACTCTGAAATCCAACAAAGTTGCAATAACAACGGATAAAACTGCTATTCAGGATATGGTAAAGCAGTTTATTGATGGTTATAACGCACTGCAAGATAAAATGGATGCGCTGGGCAAGCGCAATAGTATCGTTGGCGGAGTTAGACAAGATGATGGTGGCGCGCTTGCTGGTGATGCGAGCACACGCACCATTAGCAGTTTTATGGCTAATACCGTAACAAATAAAGCAGGTACCAGTACAACTTATTCAACCATCTTCGAAGTGGGTATTAAGATGGACAATAAAGGTAAGTTGTCTCTGGATAAAACCAAATTTGATGAGGCTGTGGATAAAAACTTTGACCAGGTTGTTGGTCTTTTTGGTGGCGAAAAGGGTATTGCTGCAACCTTGAATACGGGTTTAAAAGAGTATTCCAAGTCTGGCGGTATGTTGGATCAACGTACAGATGTTTTAAATGCTGATCTGCGTAGCTTGAACCAAAAACAAGCTACATCCAATGCCCAACTGGTAAAATATGAAGCATCACTACGTGCTCAATATGGCAGCTTGGATGCGTTGCTGGCGAAAATGAATCACTCTGCGGCTGCGCTGCAATCATTACAAATTAATAACAATAAATAAATTCATATTACGAGGAGCAGGCGATGTACCAGCGTAATTTAAAAGCATATAAGGCAACCAGTGTCGCTGCTGACTTGGCTGTTGCCGATCCTCATCGTGTGATTCAACTCATGATGCAAGGTGTACTTGAACGTTTGGCTCAAGCCAAAGGTGCAATTGAGCGTCGAGATATGGAAGCGAAATCTACCGCTGTATCGAAAGCTCAGGGGTTATTACATGGTTTGCAGGATGCACTTGATATGAGTCAAGGGGCTATTGCTGAAGATCTATATAGCCTCTACTCCTATATGGATGAGCGAATTTGGGACGCGAGC
The DNA here is from genome assembly GCF_963866575.1 of Aeromonas sp. L_1B5_3. Classification (NCBI taxonomy): domain Bacteria; kingdom Pseudomonadati; phylum Pseudomonadota; class Gammaproteobacteria; order Aeromonadales; family Aeromonadaceae; genus Aeromonas; species Aeromonas sp. L_1B5_3. The sequence continues at coordinate 6,852 of NZ_CAWMDN010000164.1, read as the reverse complement.
CTTGCATTGGATGCAGCCCCGATTGAAGAGGTTATGGCTTTGATGGTAACTATAAAATCTGGCTGGGATCAGTTACCCGATTCTGCTAAACAACAGGGCTATCAGATGAGACAGCAACTGGGTGAGTTGTAATGACCACTTTAGCCTCTTTGCAACAAGCTCTCACAGAAAATTACGAGCAACTTCAATATCTATTAGCCAGAAAAAGCTATGATGATGCTCTGGTCTGTATGGATTATCGAATTTCTTTGATTGATCGTTTGCTGTATCTCGTTGAACGTGAACCTTCACTGAAGCAAGATGCCAATTTATTGGCTACGTTACTTTTTCGACAAGAAGAAAGCATGAAAAAAGTGGCATCTGATCACCATCAACTCATTTTCAATGAGTTATCTGCTATTGGGTTGGCGAGTAAAGCAAAGCAAATTTATAATAGTGTGAGTAGCAAGGAGTTCTGATGTCGGAAAATATTGATGATATTTTGAAAAAAGCCGAAGGTGTTGCTTTACGACTAAAAGAACGTGCAGAGCAAGAGGCTGCCATGTCGGTTGCTTTGCCACTTCGATTCTCACAGAATATTGCTGCATTTCGTAAATATATCCCCCATATTGCAGACATGTATGAGTCATATCAACCAATCCGACCATTTCGTTTTTTTTGTAATGAAAATGGCCAACCAAACATGGCCTGGATTGATGATGATGTCGCGGTATATGGTGATGAACCGTATCTTATCTGCGAGACATTAGTTAAAGAGTTCATGGATAAAGGGGGTTTATCCAAGTTCTCATTTAGTCAAGAAGCCAACCCACTCGGATTTATGCACGTTGAGTATCTTAATAAACTCAATGCTTATCTAGATGATATTTCCATTCGAGAAGAGCCATTAAGCAAAGTGCCAACTGAAGTTCCTACCGCACTGGTGTTTGGGGTTGGTTTGGGGTATCACCTTGGTTATCTTTATGAACAATGCAAAATTGGCACTCTATTTCTTTTTGAACCAGATCTAGATCTTTTTTATGCATCTCTTTTCTGTTTCGATTGGGCACCTCTGCTTGATTATTTACATAAAGAGAACCTCGGTCTACATATCCTATTAGGCCAGGATGAAGATACTATTTTTAATGATTTTGCATCGGCTATTCATAGCCGAGGTTCTTTTCTTATCGCTAATGCCTTTATCATGTGGGGCTACCAAAATGATAAAATCAAAAGTTTAATTGAGAGAATCCAGCGTGAGTATTATCTGCTGGTGATGGGATGGGGTTTTTTTGATGATAATCTGATAGCTCTTTCTCATACAGTTGATAATATTGAACGAACTGTTCCATTCCTTATACAGGATAATAAGATACCATCTGAATACAATCGAACTCCAATTTTTGTTATTGCTAATGGTCCATCTTTGGATGCCTCTCTTCCTGTTATTGAAAACAATAAAGAAAAAGCAATTTTAATTTCTTGTGGCAGCGCGATTTCTGCATTGCATAAAGTAGGTATAAAGCCAGACATTCATGTTGAGACAGAACGAACTAAGATTGTTTATGACTTCTTGGTTAATATGAATGACCCATATTATCTTAGAGATATACTTTTCCTAAGTACAGATGTTATCCATCCCTATTGTTCTACGCTGTTTGAAAAATCAGTATTAATGTTTAAGCGCAGTGAGCCTGGTGTTCTCCTCTATAATGTAAATTTCCCACATTTGCAAAAATACGCGGCCTTGGGGGGGGTGAATCCTTTAGTTGGCAATATTGGAGTCACTGCGCCAATTCATCTTGGTTTTAAAAACATCTATTTATTTGGCCTTGATAACGGTTATAAAAACAAAGGGCATCATCACTCGAAATTTAGTGCGTATTACAATAGTGATAAAGGCGCTGAGGTACTTGGAGAGTTGATGTATGGAGATAGTCAGTGGCAGCATGAAGGTAACTTTGGTGGTGTCGTAATAAGCAATGCCATGTTTAATACATCCCGAAGAGTGATTGAACAAGTATTAGCTGCGAATGAACATGTTCAGTGTTTTAACTGCAGCGATGGGGCTAAAATTGCAAAAGCAAGACCATTTCCTGATAGTGAAATCAGTTTTTCACAAGTCATAGATAAAGCTGAGCTGATTCACCAAATTACGCAACTATCAGCCCCAATCCCTTTGTCAAAAGAAGACTTCAAACCATATCTGGATGTTGAGTTTTTTGATATTTTAATCGATAAGATGATGGGTGAGTGGCAACATAAGTTCTCATCTAGAAATGAAATCAATCAGTTGATGTTGCGCAATATGGGCTATCTCTCGCAGATTGCAGTAACTCGACAAAAACATATATCTCAGATCATGATTGGTTCAATGAACTATGTGTTTACTCTATTGAGTTCCATTCTTTACTCCTTTGAGGGAGAGGAGAAAACAATAGAGCTGATGAGGCCAGCGATCTGCTTATGGTTAGATTTTTTAGCAAAAGCAAAAGAGATGTATCCAAGATCTTTCGATAGTGTTGATATGATTGATAATGAAATCATGTCCTTTTTTAGAAAGGAATGATGTTTTTAGTGTAGTGCATAAGGTATTATTACTCATAATGGGAGGTAAAAAAACCTCCCATTACTATTAGCAATATTTTTTGGAGTATGGATTTTTCGCATCAAGAAGCTGTGAGTCTTTTTTTAATAGCTGAACAGACACCAATGCATCTGGCTCCAGCTCATTGGTGCCATCATGATGTGTGACATGCTCATATATTCGACAATAACTTGGATGCCAACTGAACATACTACTGTAATTCATTTTATAGCTGAAAAGGTTAGCATGATGTTGGTAGTCATTTCGATAGTGCCCTGCCGGAGGGCAAAAATCCAAAATAGCCATTACACCTTTATCTTTTAGTAATCTGTCGCTATTGGCCGCAATCTTGAAAAGATCCTGTGGATCACATAGATATAAACAAAAACCGAAAATAATAAGATCGACAGGTTCAATATCAGGTAAACCATCTGCAGTTCCAACGCTTAGATTTAATGCCGGATAGCTCAGAGTACCATCCTCAATAGCTGTTTGTGATGGATCTATTCCATAGCAGGTGGCGCCATAATGGTTAGCCAGTTGTGCCAATCGCCAGCCATTTGCGCAGCCAATTTCAAGGATTCGTTTGGGTTGGTAGTCGATATTTTGTAGTGCTATGAATATTTGGTCATTATTCAGAGACTTTTGGTTGATGCAGAGTTTATTCCTCTCATACCATGCATCTGCTTCTTCTTTCATGAATACATTTTTTTGTTTCATATAACATATCCTGTAATATGAGAGTTATAACTTATTGCTTTTAGCTTTTATAAAAAATCATCTATATGAACGGCCTTCCCACGAATAATATCATGGCGAGTTTTTCTGCCCAATATTTGTGGTAGTGATTCTGGTGGCAACCCATAGCCAGGCCGGATCCTTCGGATGTGTTCCTGCTTTATTGTTGTACCCGCAGGAATGTCGGCAACAAAATATAAAGAACGACGAAATCTCAGGTTTGCCTGTTCAGCTTGGTTACCACCACTTTCTCCGGATCCCACCGCTTGCCAGCAGAGCTTTGTCTGGCTACAGAGTTCTTTCAGTTCATGTGGTTCAATGGAGAACTCGGCATCTGGGCCGCCATCAGCGCGAGCCAAGGTCAGGTGTTTCTCGATGGCCACAGCGCCCAATGCTATTGCCAGCTGAGCTGCGGTATTCCCCAGCGTGTGATCAGATAGACCAACAGGTACTGAAAATGTTTCTGCCAAGCGGGTAATACGCTTGAGATTGATATCGGCAAGAGGGGTTGGGTAGCCACTGACACAATGAAGTAGCAGGATCTGTGGGCAGCCATTTTCACGCAAAATGGTCAGGGCCTTGGCAATTTCAATTTCATTCGACATGCCAGAAGAGATAATGACCGGCTTTCCTTGCTGAGCTATGTAGCTGAGAAGGGGAAGGTCGGTAATTTCGAATGAGGCAATTTTGTATGCAGGGGTATCCAGCTCCTCCAAAAAATCAACAGCACTCTCATCGAATGGAGTGGAGAAAATAGTCAATCCGCGTGATTTGGCTCGTTCAAAGAGAGGTCGGTGCCATTCCCACGGGGTATGTGCCAGGGTGTAGAGCTCGTAAAGTGTATAGCCATTCCATAATCCACCCTCGATGTGAAAATCGGGCAGATCACAGTTGAGTGTCATAGTGTCGGCTGTATAGGTCTGAAGTTTGATTGCATCAGCACCAGCATCAGCTGCAGCATCTACCAATGCTAATGCTCTGCCTAGATCCCCGTTATGATTACCAGATAATTCGGCAATAATGTAAGGTGGGGAATTCTGATCAATCAGACGGCCATTAATAGAGAAAGGAATCATAGGTAAATACTCACGTGGTCTATTTATACTTGTTAATTTATCTTTTTTTTAAGAAAAATTCCATAATTGCAATAGAAATAGAAGATATATTTTGTCTTTCCATTGCAATATAATCAATAATTATGTTCCTAGGGATAAAAATAATTGATTCATACTCAAAAGAGCGGACTGTTGTAAAGCAGTGATTAATCGTCTCTTGGTTTACATCACTATACATATAAATACCAATATCTAGCACAGATGCTTCATGGTCAATAACATAGCAAAAAGGAGTTATTGTGCGAAGCATATCTTGGTTTATCCCCATTTCTTCATATAGCTCAGTCAGCAATTGTTGCTTGAAATCATATGTATTTATGTCGTTTGTTATGGACGCATCTAACCCACCACTTGGTACTAACTCCCAGAGTTCTGCATCTTGGGTTGTGAATTTGGCTCGTTTTCCAAAAACAAAACCATCTTTGCATTCCAGAATGCCAGAAACTGCAATGGGCATTATTTGAATCTTTTCAAGAAGCTCCGGATGGCTTTTTTTTGAAAAGAAAGATTTGTAATCATCGATGACTGATGTAATTTTGTTTGATGAGTCTGATATGCAAGAGAGTATACTTCCATCGAAAAGGCGACTGTTTTTTCTTTGCGCTTCACACCAAATTTTATCGACTATAGTAAGCAGTGCATCATCATGTTTAGCTCGATCTCTTTCTATGAGAAGCACTGCGTTATCTGAAAGCTCATGCACGCTTAGCATATTATATCTTCCCTTAAAGTGGAATGTTATGCTATCTTAACAGATAGTATGTATGGAGGTAAACTTATGAAAGATAAGTTTGATTTGATTCAGATTCATGAGCATTGGAAAAATTGGGCTATTACCTATGGCACCGAGCTCCGGGCTACCACTAAAACGGGAACAGCAAAACTAATCGAGTTGGCTGAATTAAAAAAAACCATTTCATCTTTGAAAGAGTCGCTCCCAATTAACTCGAGAATTTTGGAGATCGGTTGTGGCAATGGTTACAATATTTTTTCGTTGCATGAAGTCTTTCCTGATTATAGATACCAGGGGATAGATTTTATTGAAGAAATGATTATGTCGGCGGAGAAACTTAGGAAAAGCAAACTAATCGATAATGAATCAATTTGCTTTGATGTGGGTAATGTTCTCAATTTGGAATGTCCGGTTGAGCAATACGACTTAATTTTTACTGTTCGATGCTTGATAAACATAAATACAGATTCGCTGCAAATGAAAGCCATTGCCAATATAGCAGAAAAAATAAAATCAGGTGGGTATTTTTTGATGCTTGAAAATTCTATAGGCTCTTACTCGAGACAAAATCATTTGCGAACACTTGTTGGTCTTGAGGAGAGAGAACCAGCGGAATTTAATCACTTTATGAATGAAAAGCTGGTTCATGATGAATTAAAATCGTTGGGTTTCGTTGAAATTAAAAACAGCTGTTTCTCAACATTGCATGATGTCGTTCTTTATGTTCTTCTGCCAATGATTAATGGTGGCAAAGTCGACTATGAAAACCCCATGGTTGAAGCTGCTGCAAAATTATCATGTGCTCTAACAGAAGATAACTATGAAATGTTAGGAGATTATGGCCAAAATAGATTGTATCTATATAAAAAACAATAATGTTTGGTCAAGGTAAATATATGAAAGGGATTTTTTTTGACTTTGATGGAACATTGGTTCAAAGTTTGGAATCAATGTTTCATGTTTATTCTTTATTCTTGTCTCGAAGGGGAGAACTGGCGTCTAAAATTGAATTTGAAAAGTTAAATGGCCCTCCTTTAATCGAGATCGTTCGTTGTCTAAAGGAGTGGCTCAATTTACCTGAAAGCAATCAATCATTGCTTGCTGAGTATAATGATTTGATAGATGAATCATATCTTAATTCTCCCCCTAGTGTAGGGGCGATAAAGTTGATTCATGAGGCGGTGAAGCATTCGTATCGTTTAGTTATAGTGACATCGAATAAGAGAAGTAGAGTTGAGGCATGGTTAGCTCTGAATGGCTTGAAGGACACCTTCTATTTAATTATCGATGGTGAAGATGTTCGTAATGGGAAGCCTCATCCTGAACCATATCTGCTTGCACTGGAAAAATCTCGGCTATGTGCTGGCAATGTTATTGCGGTGGAGGATTCTATCCCAGGTGCTACATCTGCTCTCCAAGCAGGTCTAGTTACTTATTTACTTACAGAGACTCCAGATATTCCACAAGAAAAGAATGACTTTAAATGCATTCGTTCTCTATCAGATTTGACAACTTTATTATTTAGTGGCAAGTAATTGTGGTTTTGAGTGGTAGATATATTTAGGAATAAATGGATTATTTCAATGTAATTATTGAAGTCTGTTATGTAATATATACAAGTTAACTAAATAGTGTGTACAGATCTAGTTATCACCTGACACCGGCATCAAACCGGTGTCTTGTTTACGCTACTTTAGTGC